>NC_008576.1:0-275000 GCF_000014865.1 Magnetococcus marinus MC-1 | reverse complement strand
GACTTGGTGACCGTCCGTGTTACCGTGGTGCCCCCTGTCGAGAACGCAGATACTACGCACCTGACACGCTTTCGTCAAATGAAAAACGCATACTTTTTAACTTTTTTTGAAATCATCAATAAAACAAGGGCTTGCCATTCGGCAAGCCCTTGTTATTCCCAACCATTCGCGCATGCTGTTGCTCAGCACCCTATGGGTATGTCCACATTAACCCAGCTCACCGAGCCCTGGAAAGATCTGCAACAGCAGACTGCTGATCACCGTCATGTTACCAAAGAAGATCAGCACTCCGATGATCACCAATAGCCCACCCGCCACAATCTCCACCTTATGCATATGCTGGCGCACCTTCTTAAAGAACACCAAAAAGCGGTTGATCGCCAAGCCTGCCAAAATGAAGGGCAGCCCCAAGCCGGCTGAATAGGCGACCAGTAAGACAATGCCCTCATGCACCGTATCTTGCCCAGCCGACAAGGCCAGAATACCCGCCAGAATCGGACCGACACAGGGGGTCCACCCAAAAGCGAAGGCCAGCCCAATGAAAAAGGCTCCCCACATACCAGGGGGCTTCCGGTCCGGGTTAAAACGCGCCTCAAAATTGAGAAAGCTGATGCGAAATAGCCCCATGAAGTGCAAACCAAAGATCACAATCAGCACACCGCCGATCTTGGAGAGATACTCCATATAGTCAAACATAAGCTGACCAAGTGCCGAAGCGGTGGCACCCAGCCCCACGAAAACCAAGGAGAAGCCCAGCACAAAAGCGAGGCTGTGCAGAGCCGCATGCATGGCAACCTTGTGGTTGCCCTGGGCCCCTGCTGCTTTCATCTCATCCACCGAGATACCGCTCATATAGCTTAAATAGGCGGGAACCAGTGGTAAGACACACGGGGAAATAAAAGAGAGAAAACCGGCACCAAAGGCGGTGAGCAGTGTAACGTCGGGCATTTATGGCTCCTGTTCAGGGGATAAAGGGTTTTGCTCCACCGACTGGGCCAGCCACTGCATATAGGCCGGCAGCCCGGCATCAATGCGGGTCAAGATAATCTCTGGAACCTCATAGGGGTGGTTCGCACAGATGGCTTCTATCAAGGCTGTTTCGCAACGGGGATGGGATTTGATCATCAATAGATGTTCGCTTTGGTGTTCCACCTTACCCAGCCACCGATAGGTGGACCGCCCTTGGGGCAGTGTGTGCACACAAGCGGCCAGCTTCTGTTCCACCAGCCGTTGACTGAGGGTATTGGCAGAAGCCTGATCTGGGACCGAACACCAGACGATTATACCTTGTGCTGTGCTCATCGCCATCCCCCCCTTGGTGAACCAGCTACTTTATAGCCGCGGTTTAAGCCAGTTTTCCAAGTCTCTGTAGTGAAGCTGTCCTGTATGGGTTTTAACGATTTTCCCGTCTCTGTCAATAAGAAGGCTCATGGGTAGGGCAAACACCCCACCCATCTCTTGGCTTAACTGCTGGATCTTACCTGGGTCATCCTTAATCACCGGATAGTTGATGCGCTTGCGTTGCACAAACGCTTTTAAGCTCGCGGTGTCGGCGCGATCTTGAAACAGAATACCCACGACCTGAAAGCCCTTATCGCCAAAATCATTTTGTGCCTGCACCAACTCCGGTATCTCTGCCAAACATGGGGGACACCAGGAGGCCCAAAAGTTGACCAACAGCAGCTTGCCCTTAAAGTCGCCCAACGTGAGGGTTTCCTCACCAAGGGTGGTTAAGGGGTGCTGCAACCAAGCAGGCTGTGAGGGGGTCGCAGAGGCAGCTGGCTCTGGGCTAGCTGTCGAGGGAGGCGGAGCCTCTTTGAGCAGCGTGACCAGTGCGATACCGATGCAAGCAAGCACAAACAGCGTGAATAAGAGGGTACGGCGCATGGGCAGATCACCTGAATGTAAGAAGCCAAAACAAGACCGGCAGCTGCGGTTGGCGGTAGGCCATCATGCCGCTTTACCGCCCAAATTACCAGATCGGTTTGCCCGTGCCCGGCAAACCCAACCGTGGCCATTTCTCTGAAACACGGTCGATGGTCGGTTGATCCATACGTAGCACCCGCCCCCACTCTCGCTGGGTCTCTCCCGGCCATTTATGGGTGGCATCCATGACAAAACCGCCGTGAATCTCATCCCGATAGAGATCTCGTCCGGCATCACTGCGGGTGGATACCACCCACCATAGATCATCCCACAGGGTCACATCCACATCTTCATCCATCAGCCAAATCTGCCGTGGGGCGCCCGGATGCCACGCCGCAAGCAGCTGTTTGGCCAGGGTGCCACTCTGCCCCGCAGCGGTTTTGTGCATGCTCACCACCGCCATGGCACACGCCGCACGTAGATGGATCTGCACAATCTCCCCTGCATGGCGCTGCTGCGCGGCCTCGGCCCACTGCTGCAACGCCTCGGCCTCGGGCCATACAGCGGGATGGGGCACCACCTGCAACTCCGCACCGCTCTTACGGGTGGCATCCAGCCCCAATTTACCCCCTAAGCCCGCCACCGGTGAGGCAAAATCCAGATAGTCAATGGGCGTATTGGTAAGCTGTTGCAGATCTCGCCGGGCATCCACATGCCGCCCCACGGCGGCCATAACCGCATCCCAGTTATGACAATCCACGCTGCTATCCACGACAATGAGATACTTGGTGTAGAGAAATTGCCGCAAAAATCCCCAGACCCCCGCCATCATACGGAAAGCATGCCCTGCATACTGTTTGTTAATAGCGATCACCGCCACCCGGTAGGAGCAGGCTTCGGCAGGTAAATGAAAGGCGCTGATCTCCGGAAACTGCTTTTTCAATAAGGGTACAAACACCCGATTAAGCGCCAACGCCAACACCGAAGGTTCGTCGGGTGGGCGGCCTGTGTGGGTGGAAAGATAGATTGCATTGCGCCGCATGCTGATGCGTTGCACGGTAAAGACGGGAAAACGCTCCACCTCATTATAGTAACCGGTGTGGTCTCCGTAGGGACCTTCATCGGCCAAATCGTTTAAATCGACCGTGCCCTCCAGCACAATCTCCGCTGAATAGGGAATGGGCAGACCGCTCTCCTGACCCGTCACCACCGTTACGCTCTGCTCCATTAACAACCCGGCAAAGGCGTACTCGGAGAGGGTATCTGGCACCGGCGTAACCGCCGCCAGTATGGTACCAGGATCACAACCAATGGCGACCGCTACCGGCATCGGTTTGCGATAGCTGCGGCTGTGCTGAGCCCCACCCCGATGCTTTAACCAACGCATGATCAAGCGGTTTTTACCCAGCAACTGCATACGGTAGATGCCCAGATTAACCGCCCCTTGATCGGCACCACGGGTAATCACCACCGGCCACGTAATCAGTGGGGCCACATCCCCCGGCCAGCACCCTTGAATGGGTAAACGGGTTAAATCCACCGCCGCACCCTGGTACACCACCTGCTGCCATGGCGCACTTTTTTTACTGCGGGTCGGCATGTGCCGTACCGAGGAGAGCTTACGCGCCGTGCCCAACAGACCACCGACCCCCCCCGTGGGCGGATCGGGCTGGCGCAAATAGGCCAGTAATTCACCCAGCTCCTCTAATTGGTGCAGATCGGCCCCAATGGCCAAACCGACCCGCCGCTCTGTGCCAAACAGATTGTTGAGCACCGGCATCGCATAACCGCTTACCCGCTCATAGAGTACCGCAGGCCCCTGCTCGGCCAATAACCGCGTCGAGATCTCGGTCATCTCTAGGTGGGGGTCAACCTCTTCACGGATGCGCACCAGCTCACCTTGTGATTCTAAAAAATCACAAAAACTGGAAAGATCTTTAAAATGTTTGGGATCGTGACCCATGGGAATCTACCCAGCTTATTGGCAAAGGGTGGTTATCGCCGATGGCGTGTACCACCGGGGTGGTACCAAAAATAGGCACGCGACACCCTACATACCACCGCTTACACCATAAAGGAACACATGCGCGGCGATGACCCAGCTTGTCGGGTGCGTGAGGGAGAGGCGCTATTCCGATTTGGGGGGTAGATTAACCCGCACCACCACGGTATTACCTGGATCGTGATACTCCAAACGATCAAAACTCAACATTTTCGCCATGGCAATACCCCGCCCATGACTGTCAAAGGCCCGTGCTTGGTCAAACTCTAAAAATCCACGCCAATCAAACCCGTTGCCCTCATCCTGAATAAGAATCTCCAACCGATCCTCACTCTTAGTAAAGCGAATGCGCCCCCACTTTTGGCAATTTTCTGGTAGGGATTGACGACGATGCACCTCCTGCCACCAATCATCACGATTTTTTAAGAGCCGGGATTTATCTTCATAGGTAATGCCCAGATTGCCATGCTCCACCGCATTGATCAGCAGCTCCGACAACCCCAACACCACCCGTTCTGGATCGGGACAGCTATGGGAGAGCAACGCGGCCAAATCCTGAGCCTGCTTAATGGTCTGAAAGCGAAACTGCCCCGAATCCATCAAGCGCATGCTCAAAACGGAATCCACTGCCTTATCTTGGGCTTCGCGGGACCGATCACGGATTGCTCGGTAGTTGTTGTAGTCATCCACAGCGGTCCGCACAATGGCGCGCAGCATCTCTTTACGGTAGGGTTTGGTCAAATAGTAGTGCGCTCCGCCCTCCAACCCCTCCACGATCTCCTCTTGCGAAGCCTTGGCGGTCTGCATAATCACCGGCACCATACGCAGCTCATCATGCTGCTTCATACGGGCCAACACCTCCATACCATCCATGCGGGGCATCATACGGTCTAATAATAGGGCGTGAAAATTTAAGGGGTTTTTCTCCAGCAGTTCCCACGCCTCTTGCCCATCGCGGGCAATGCAGAGACGGTAGCCCTCATCACGCAGATATTCAGAAAGGATTTCCAAATTGATGGGTTGATCATCCACCAACAGGATTTGAGCTTTGCTCATCGTCACCATCCCAAAATAATAGATCCATCCCTTTTGCCGTTACCAATCCAATGACAACCACGCTGCAACAGGCTAAGAAAGGACAAAAGAGGTAAAAAGATTCATAGGTTAAGCGCCAAATAGAGCCAAATTTCCAAACACTTCGTCGGTTGCCAACGGCTTTGCGTGCCACCATTTTAGGCTGCTACTTTTGCAGCAAACAGACTGCTTTGCACTGTTATAGACGGCATACCCTACCAAACATCCTACCCGTTCATAACCATAACGCAAGGCTAGAAAACCCCCTACATCATGGTGTGCAATTATGCACACACCAAATTGCAGTTATCCCGTCATCTTTTTTACAGGGTTTGATTATCCGAGCCATAATCCGACCCCAATCAACATACCCAACCATTGGTTGCTTAAAAATGCCTCCATGAGCACCTCTGCCTGCCGACTGCGGGCATGCTGAATCTGCCACACCATATGCAAAGCGGCCCCTGCGACGGTGCCATAATAGGGCCACTGCATCTGTAACTGCCAACCGGTCACCAGCAACAGCAACACGGTGAGGACATAGAGTATCGCGACCCAAAAAAGGTCCCGTTGACCAAACAGAATGGCGGTGGATTTGACCCCAATTTTTAGATCATCCTCCCGGTCCATCATACCATAGAGGGTGTCATACCCTGCGGCCCACACCAGGGTGGTCGCAAACAGCAGCCACGCTCCAGGGGCCAACGCGCCAGCGGTGGCCGCCCAAGCCATCACCGCAGCCCAACCAAAAGCCGCTCCCATATAGAACTGGGGAATGGCCACAATGCGCTTGGTCAGCGGGTAGGTAACGGCTAAAAGGGCTCCTGCTACCGCCAACTTTAAGGTTAACAGGTTAAGCTGCAACGCCAACAGCAGCGCCACCCCCAACAACAGCACCAGCAGCACCACCGCAGCCCGTACCGAGATACGCCCCGCCGCCAAGGGGCGCTGCTTGGTCCGGGCCACATGTGGATCAAAATTTCGGTCGGCCAGATCGTTGGCCACACAGCCCGCTGAACGCATGACCCACGCACCCAGGGCAAACAGCGCCAACAAGACAGGATTGGGCGGTGCCGGATGCGCCGCAGCCACCACCCCCCATAGGGCCGGCCACATGAGCAGATAGGTGCCAATGGGACGATGCACCCGCATCAGCAGCAGGCTTTCCCGCAGCAGCGGCCAGGATAGGCGTTCTATCCAGTGTTCAGCCATGATCAACCGGCACAAAAAGTTCTAAAATGCGCGCATTGGGACGGCCATCCACGGTAAACAGCGAGCGCCGACACCAGAGTGGTGCTTCTCCCACCCGCTCCAGCCCCGCCACCGTTACCCGACTGATCTGCAAATGGGCCCGGTTGACCTGTGCGCCATTGGCCAGATAGAGCCCACCCAGGGGAATCTGTCCATTGCGAATGGCCACCCGCTCCGCCTGATCCAAGTGGTCCCAATCAATTTGGGAGTGGGCATAGACCAACATGGGACCGGCATGGTTGACCCAGGCATCGCGAATCAATAGGGTATGCGCCTGTAAGGCGAGGGTTTTATCCCAAAGGGCAGATAGGGGAGCTTTGGCCAAAGGCGCGGTGACCTGTTGTCGCACCGTCACATCCACAGGGTGCCCATAGCGCCCCTCTAAAAAGCGGGTCAAAGAGCCCGTATGGGTAAGCGCGGCGCACAGGTCGGCATCCGCCACCTCAGCTCGGGAGAGGGCGGTGGCCTCTTGCCACCCTTGTAACAACTGGAACCTTGGCGTCTGCATACGCCATGCTCTCCTCAACCGGTGTGAAGAACCCCCACCCGTTAGGCGGGGGACAAGGATGGCAAAAAAGTATACCCTATAATCGCCAGAAACAATGTTTACAGGTAAAAAAAGCGTGGCATACTCCCACACTTGATCTTTTATCACCATGCCATTGGGTCGCCTATGTCCACCACACCAAGACTCTATACCCCGCAACCCCTCTGCGCCGGGCAACCTGTTACCCTGGATCGGGAGGCCCAGCGCTATCTCTTGAAGGTGCTGCGCTTGGGCGAAGGAGACGCGCTCTATCTATTTAATGGCGAAGGGGGTGCTTGGTCGGCGCATATTACCCAAACCAGCGGCCCTCTACAGGTGACACCCCAACAGTTTGAGCCGGAACCGATGGCCCCCCTAAACCTCACGTTGGTGCAGGGCTTATCCCGGAGCGGCCCCATGGAGTTGGTCATTCAAAAGGGGGTAGAGTTGGGCTTGCAGCAGCTTATTCCCCTACAGAGCGCCCGCAGTGTCGCCCGCGCCAAGGGCGAGCATAAACTGGAACGCTGGCAACGTATCGCCATCGAGGCCGCAGAGCAGTGCCGCCGCAGCCGCCTGCTCCAGTTCCAGCCCGTGTGCGATTGGTCTCAGTTGGCGGGGTCTCTGCCGGAGCAGGGACCCCGCATCCTTTTTTGGGAAGATCACCGTCACCACACACCTAGCCTGCGCCAGTGGGCAGCGACCCTGGAACAAGCCCCGACCCAGATCACTCTGCTCATTGGTCCCGAGGGGGGGTTAAGCGCCGAAGAAGTGACCCATGCAACCACCAATTTGGGGTTTCAAACCTGTAGTTTGGGTCCACGGGTACTGCGTACGGAAACCGCTGCCCTGGCCGCCATCACGGCCCTACAGGCCCTGCTGGGAGATATGGCATGAGCCGTACCTGGTCGACCCTGCTCTTACTCGTCAGCCTGCTGCTGAGTGGCTGTAGCGAGAAGGTGGAGAACACCACGCAGTTACGTATGGGCACCTGGGTGAGCATCTCCACCCTTGGCCAACATGGTGCTGCGGTGGAGGCTGCCTTTGCCGAGATGGGCCGCCTGGAAAAAGCCCTTAGCAGCCACGACCCAAACAGCCCCATTTCGCGCATCAATCAGGGTTCGGTCAACCAGTGGCACCCCTTGGATGATGAAACCGCGCAGCTGCTGGAACGCGGATTAATCATTCAAAAAGCCTCCCTTAACCGCTTTCACATGGGGCTCTATCACCTCTCCCAACTCTGGGGTTTTATGTCAGAAACCCCCCTCTCGCAGCCCCCGGCGCTTCCCCTGCGGGAGATGTGGCGTCAGCAAGCCACCCCCAACCTAGAACACGCCTTTAGCCTGAGCAAACAGCCGGATACCACCACCCTACGCATCAACAACCCCGCCTTTGGCCTGGATCTGGGGGCCATTGCCAAAGGGTATGCCATCGACCGAGCCATCGCTGTGCTCAGGGCTCATGGGGTAGAGAACGCCATTGTCAATGCGGGGGGGGATCTGCGGGTCATTGGCTCCAAGTTTGGCCAACCTTGGCGTATTGGTATCCAAGACCCCACCGATAAAGAGCGGGTCATCGCACGCAGCGATCTACAGGGGGATCGTGCCATGGTCACTTCTGGCGACTATGAACGCTTTTTTATCTATCAAGGACGCCGCTACCACCACATCCTTGACCCCATGAGCGGGGAACCCGCCGATTATGGTTGGCGTTCGGTCTCCGTCCAAGCGGCTGATGCTGAAACCGCCGATGCCCTCTCCACGGCTCTGTTTACCATGGATTTGGCGCAGGGTAAGCGGCTGCTCGAACAGTTCCCCGGCTGTCAGGCACTCTGGGTGGATCAACAGGGGGAGCACCAGCAGAGCGAAGGGTTTATCGGCCAATGGCTCACCCCCTCTTAACCTCCCTAAGCTGGATACGTCGGGCTACCACCCCCACCGATGGGTTGATCGCATTTTCTACGCTGGGGATGATTCTCTATTTTTTGGTTGCTGCATCGAGCCAGGGGACCGACCGCTTGGAGATCTATAAGGAGAACCAACTGCTTCAGAGCCTCTCCCTGAATCAAACCACGGAGATTCAGGTGGCCGGACGTCTCGGACCGGTCACCATTGAGATAAAGCCCGGCGCGGCCCGTCTGCGTGAGTTTGACTCACCCCGCATGATCGGTACCCGTAGCGGTTGGATTCGTGGCGGGGGCGAGATGGCCATCTGCCTGCCTTGTGGCCTCTTTATTCGCATTCCAGCCCGCCAAACGCCACCCCATGGCTTGGATGCGGTGGCACAATGAAAACCTCCCTCACCCCCCTACGGCGGGATCTGCTGATTGGCTATCTGGCCGTGGCCGCCGTAGCCGCCCATATGTTAGAAGCCACCCTGCCCGGTTTGGGCCCCTGGTTTAAACCGGGGCTGGCCAATGTTTTTACGGTGGTCGCCTTTTTTTACCTGGATCGTGAGGCGGCCATTTGGGTGGCGCTCATACGGGTGTTGGGGGGGTCGCTGGCCATGGGGGCCTTTCTTACCCCCAGTTTTTTCCTCAGTGGGGCAGGTATGTTGGGGGCCATTGTGGTCATGCTGCTGCCTCCGCTACCGGGTATGGGAGCGGTGGGTCTCTCTATTCTGATGGCGCTGGCCCATATGTGCGCCCAAGTTGCTGCCGCCCATCTTCTGTTTGTACAACACAGTGGCCTCTTTTATCTGCTCCCCTGGTTTCTTCTCGGGGCATGGTGTACGGGCTGGTTCAATGGTGTGTTGGCCCATGGACTGCTGCACACCCTGCGCCAGCATAAGGTTTAAACGCAATGACCCTGCCCCATCTGCCCGCCGATCTGGCTCAACGTCTGCTGGCCTACTATGATGAATATGGACGGGATCTGCCCTGGCGTCAGCAGCAGGATCTCTACCGCATCTGGCTCTCAGAAATCATGTTGCAGCAGACTGGGGTGAAGACGGTTATGCCCTATTATGAAAAGTTTTTATCCCATTTTCCCAGCATTACACAGCTTGCAGCGGCCTCCCAGGAGCAGGTGTTGGCCCAGTGGCAGGGCTTGGGTTACTATCGCCGGGCCCGCATGCTGCACCAAGCGGCGCAACAGGTGGTGCAACAGCATGGTGGCCTTTTTCCTGAAGAGATAACCCAAGTGCAGGCGCTACCAGGCATCGGTCCCAGCACCGCAGCGGCCATTTTAGCCATCGGGCGGAACCAAGCCCACACCATTTTGGATGGCAATGTGATGCGGGTTTTGGCCCGCTTGCTAACGCTGGAGCTGCCCGTGGATAGCACCCCTGGCAAACAGCGGTTGTGGCAGGTAGCCCGCCAGCTTACCTCTCAGCAGCGCCCCGGTGATTATGCACAGGCAATCATGGATCTTGGGGCAACCCTCTGCACCCGTAGTCAACCGGCCTGCTCACGTTGCCCCTGGGGCGGCGCCTGCGCGGCGCGACAACACGGTAGCTGGGCAGAATACCCAAAAAAGCGGGAGAAAAAACCAAAACCCCACCACTACCAATGCATGTGGGTGTTACTCGATACACAGCAGCGCATCTTTTTACGTAAACGCCCCCTAGAAGGGCTGTTAGGAGGCCTGTGGGAACCCCTCGGCGAGCCTCTACTCGAAACCCCGCCCCTGGGTAATTTGGTACAGCGGGCCAGCCATCACTTGACCGCCTTGGGGATCCAGGGCCAGCCGCTGCTTGAGGCGCAGCCGGTCGATCATATCTTTACCCATTTCCGCCTGACGGTTTATCCTATTCTGGTGGTGGCGGCCAGCGGTGCGCCCATACTCAACGATGCCAACTGGTGGCCCCTTGCTCAACTGGATCAGCGCCCCATCGCCACCTTGCATCGAAAAGTGAATGAGAACGCTGTGGGTCTGGTGGAGCTTAGCCTAAATGGATAGGATAGAGTGTGATCGACGCCCCTTTATTTTAGGCTAGGCAGAAAACATAAAGGAAATCAAATCATGGCAGTTGTTGCGCACTATGCCGGGGAACACTATGCGGAACAAATTCTGTTTCGTAACATTCACTGGGAAGAGCTGGCATCGGTTTTATGCACATGTCCTGTAAAATCTATGCAGCCAGGAGAGGTTTTACTGGATCCAAAACACCCCAATGAAACCATCTATTTGGTTATTGAAGGGCGTTTAAGCATCCACTTAAAAGATTTGGAGACCCCCCCCATCGCCTCCATTGGGCAGGGTAGTTTTGTTGGTGAGCTCTCTATTATGGATGAGAAATACCCCACGGCTTTTGTGGTGGTGGAGCATCCCAGTCAGCTGCTGATGCTCTCTAGGGTTCACCTGAAGCAACTTATTGATTGCAGCAGTACCTTTGTATTTAATCTGCTGCAAGTTTTTTCGCATCGTATGCGGTTTAGTACCGAGGCACTCATTGAGAGTCATTTTGTGCGCACGGTACCTGATATTATTTATCGTTTGGATGCCCAAGGACATTTTATTTATCTTAATGAATCCATTGAGAAACTTGGTTATACCATGCAGGAGTTACTGAGCCAGCATTTTAGTGTACTGGTCAGTGTGGAGGATCTGGATTCGGTTAGTTTTGATTCGGTGGTGGTCCGTCATCCGCAAGCAACACCCTCATCAGGCACGGGCGTACAGCCTAAACTGTTTGATGAACGGCGCTCTGGTGATCGCAAAACCACGGGGTTGGAGTTAAAGCTTTGTACCCGTGATACAGAATCTACTCAGCGATCCATTATTCATGCGGAGGTGAGCTGTACGGGTATTCAGGTCGAGTCGTTGGTTTCGGGTGTGCGGGATTATCATGGCACCATTGGTATTATTCGGGATGTGACCGAGCGCAAGCAGTTTATGACCCAGTTGAGTGAGCAGAAGGCGCAAATGGAGGCGATTTTTAATACCATTGCCGATGCGCTCTTGGTGACGGATGTGTATGGCATTATTCAGTCGGCGAACCATTCGGCCAGTGAGATTTTTGGATATTCGCAAGGGGAGCTGTTGGGATGTTCCATAGGTATGTTGTTGGAGGCCGAGCAGCATGAAGATGCGGTTGTAAGTCGTTGGACGGCGTTGGCAGGGCATCGTAAGGAGGTTAAGGTACGCCGCAAGGGTGAACAGATTTTTGAAGCGGAGATGTCGGTTTCACAGGTTTTTCTGGAAGATCGCATTTTGTATACTGGGATTATTCGCGACATTACTGAGCGCAAGGAGGCGGAGCGGCGCATTACCTATCAGGCCAATTATGATGCTTTGACGGGTATACCCAACCGCAGTTATTTCCAACAGTTGCTTAATCAATCCATACAACGGGCGGCGGCGGAAGGCAAACGGTTAGCGATTATATTTATTGATTTGGATCGGTTTAAGTGGGTAAACGACAATTTGGGACATGGTGCAGGGGATGAGTTATTGAGGTTATCGTCGAAGCGGGCGGCCAGTTGTTTGAAGGGGCGGGATACGGTGGCGCGTTTGGGAGGGGATGAATTTGTTGCGATTCTGGAGCATGTTGGGGATACGGAGCAGGCATTTGCGGTGTCCAAGCGGGTATTGGAGAGTTTAAACCGGCCCTTTATGTTGGATGGCAAGGAGGTTTACATCTCGGGGTCGATGGGGGTTGCGATTTATCCACAGGATGCGACACAGCCGGAGGAGTTATTAACCCGTGCGGATGAGGCGATGTATTGTTCTAAGCGTGCGGGACGCAATGCGTGTCATTTTGTGACGGGGGAATCTTTTCAGATGGAGAAGAAGTATTGAGGCGGCGGAGTGATTCGCGTATTTTGGGCCTTCTAAGTCCCCGTAGCTCAGCCGGATAGAGCATCAGATTCCTAATCTGAGGGCCGTGCGTTCAAATCGCGCCGGGGACACCAATAACGAATGGCTTACCTAAGCGATTGGGTAAGCCATTTTTGGGTGGGGTGTGATAATGCGGCAAACAGCATGACGTAATGAAAATCGTGGGTACCTATCATGGCCACCTCAATCCTTAAAACATAGGCACCGCACAGTGCGCCCATGCAAAAACGAAGATTTGGGTAAGGAGCCGGCCAGCCACCCACACATCGACCCTACGCAGCAATCGTGGAGCAACCCGGAATAAACCCCTGCCATAAAACTAATATATTCTATAACTCTTATATCCATGCATACTACTCTATATACTTATTATCTAATGCTTATTATTAAGTTATATTATTACCCTTAAATTAAAACTCTAAAAAAATTATACCCACTTCAAACGCTCATCGCGCTATTATGATATAAAATTGAAGGTGACGGATCAAAAATTTATAACCAAACGTAACAATATTTATCACTTAGCTCCATTTTAAAATTTGAAAATATGGAGTTAGTTGTAAATATTCTGCCCGTTGGTGCGACTAAACATCCAACATGGCATACATAAGAAGAGGTTGGGTAGATCTTAAGAAAGGTAATCGGTACTCCATGAGCAAGCTCAACGAAATCTTGATGGTTGCTGTGGTCTATTTCATAACCGCCCGGTTGGGTCAACTGCTGGCTATATCCCCGGGCAATGTAACTCCTGTATGGCTCCCTTCTGGCATCTGCTTGGCATGGGTTTTATTGCGGGGTCGGCACCTCTGGCCTGGTATCTTTTTGGGTGCTTTTGCGGGAAATATCTGGGCCTATTTTGATACAAACACTTTGTCAGCTATCCTAAAATCTATCCTGGCAGGCAGTGCAAATGGGCTGGGGGATGTCATCGCAATCGTCGGTGCCGCATGGATGATTAATACTATATCTCCCGCTACAGCCCTATTTAATAACAGCAAAAATACCACCATATTTCTTATTTATGGGGGTATCATTGGGCCATTTATTAGTGCTTCTATAGGAATTTTTGGACTATTGCTCACCGGTAATATTTTACCCAATGATGCTTTTTTTTCTCTTATTACTTGGTGGACCGGCGATGCAATGGGTGTATTATTCATTACACCTGTTATTCTTGAACTCTATCATTTAAAAAATATTCAAACCATACGACCTAACCGTGATGTTATACTGCATTTTGTTTTATTCTTATCCATCACTACCACTGTATTTTTCTTGTCTTCTAATCAAGACCCATCTATTTGGATTGTTTTTCTTGCCCCTATGTTAGTCTGGGCAACACTTAGATTTTCTCAAGTTATTTTATTTTCTGAGCTTTTTATATTATCAACCATTTCAATTGTTGCAACAGCAACACAACATGGACCTTTATTAATCCTTGATGATTTAGCCTCTACATTAATTCATCTTCAGGTGTTTTTGGGTAGTGTTGCCCTATCGGTCTTCTATCTCAACAGTGTCAACCGTGAGCTGCGCGCGTCTAAACACAACCTTGAGCTCAATGTGATTGAGCGAACCAAAGATTTACAAGTGCTCAATAGCAATCTGCTTAAAGAGATCCGTTCTCGCCAACACGCGGAAGATTCTCTTAAAGAGAGTCAAAAAGCCCTGCTCGAAGCCCAAAATATTGCCCAAGTGGGGAATTGGACATGGACAATTGAAACCAACACGCTAAGTTGGACCGATGAAATCTACCGCATTTTTGGTTTAATACCACAAGAGACGCCACCAACCTACCAAGCCTTTCTGAGCGCTATCCACCCTGAGGATCGTCTCTTTGTGCAGAATGCGGTCAACCAAGCCTTGGAACAGTTAAACACCCCCTATCAAGTCGAACATCGCATCATACGTCCTAATGGTGATCTGCGCACGGTTGTCGAACTTGGCCGTGTCGAGCGCGACCAACAAGGAACCCCCTTTCGGATGATCGGCACGGTTCAGGATATCACGGCGCGCAAACAAACGGAGGCGTTGCTACTCTCCAGTGAAATAAGATTTCGCTCTTTGTTTGATTCCATGAATGAGGGTGGTGCTTTACATGCCATGGTTTTTAATGAGCATGGAAATCCCATTGATTACCGCATCCTTGAAGTTAATAAGGCCTATACCGAAATTTTGGGTATTACCAAGGAGCAAGCGGAAGGCCGATTGGCCACAGAAATCTATGGTCAGACTTCACCTCCCTATCTTGAACTTTATAACCGTGTGGTTAAAACGGGGCAGAGCTTACGCTTTGAAACCGAATACTCCCCTATGGTCAGAAACTTTGAAATCTCCGTTTTTTCACCCGGGGAAAATCAATTTGCTACCGTTTTCACAGATATTACCGAGCGCAAAAAAACCTTACAAAAGCTCAACGGTGCTCTGGATGAACTTGAGAAAAAAAGTAATTTTCTGCAATCATTGGTGCAAAATCTTCCTGATTTGATCTGGATGAAGGATCCTGAGGGGGTGTTTCTAACCTGTAACCCTGCCTTTGAACGCTTTGTTGGTTCTCAAGAGCAGCAGATCAAAGGAAAAACAGATTATGATTTTGTTGATCAAAAACTTGCTGATTTTTTTAGAATGAATGATCTGTTAGCCATAGAGAAAGGGGGTCCGGTTATCAATCAAGAGTGGGTGACCTTTGCCGCAGATGGTCATAAAGCCCTTTTAGAAACCACAAAAACCCCCATGTTTGACAAACAAGGGCGCATTATTGGTGTATTAGGTGTCGCGCATGACATTACAGCCACCAAACAGGCTGAACAGGATTTAATCCACGCCAAGGAGAAAGCAGAGGCCGCTTACCAGGCAAAAAGTGAATTTCTTGCCACCATGAGTCACGAAATTCGCACACCCATGAATGTCATCATTGGTCTGTCTGATATTTTAATGGAAACCCCTATTGATCATGAGCAACGCGATCATCTACTACGGCTACAGAAGGCCAATAAAACACTGCTTGATTTGGTCGACTCCATCCTAGATTTGAGCCGAATTGAAGCCAACCAAATTTCATTAAAACAAGAACCCCTCAACCTGGCGCTCATGGTTGAGGAGACCATGAGCATGATGAGCATTGTCGCCGACCAAAAGGGGTTACGTCTGGAGAGTCAGGTCACCCAGGCCACCGATGATTATTGGAGCTTGGGTGATGAAAGTCGTATACGCCAGATTTTGGTTAATTTGATTGGCAACGCGGTTAAATTTACAGAAAAAGGCTCTATATGGGTAACCCTTGAGCTTTTTACAGACACCCTTGAGCGCACACTGGTACGTTTGTGCGTCAAGGATACGGGAATCGGCATCGGCCCTGAGCACCTGGAAACCATTTTTGATAAGTTTACCCAGGTCGATTCCAGCTATGCGCGTCGATATAGTGGCACGGGCTTAGGTTTGGCTATTACACGTCGCATCATTCAATTAATGGGCGGGAAAGTTTGGGTGGAAAGCAACCCATCCCAAGGGAGTCTCTTTTGCGTTGAGTTACCTTTCATCCCTGTCCAGCCTATTGCTCTCAAAGAGGATACAACCCTGCAAAATGACGTGAACAGATCAACCAACCGCCCTCTACGTATCCTCTTGGCTGAAGATTCTGAGGATAATCAGATGTTGGTACAGACCTATTTACGACGCACCCACCATGAATTAGTCATCGTCATGGATGGCCAGCAAGCGGTTGATGCGGCCTGTTCTAAACCATTTGATCTTATCCTTATGGATATTCAAATGCCTATTATGGATGGTTATCAAGCCACGGGTATAATACGTGACGATCAACACCGGCATAACAAACCTCACACCCCAATTTTAGCATTGACCGCCCATGCCCTCGATGAAGATGTCGCTAAAAGTTTGGCTGCGGGTTGTGATGGACACCTGACCAAACCCATCAGAAAGGCTAAATTTTTACAATGCATCGAGCGCTATCAACCCATTACGTTTCTGGACGAGTCTTAATAACCCAACCCTGTTAGCATGCACGGTTTAACACCCTGACCCCGTGGCACCCCATCGCACGGTAATCCCCCCATGACCCTTCACAGCCGCGCCCCTTTGCGCTTAGCCGCCAGATGTGAAGCTGTTTTTTGTCCCTGTTGAATTTTTAGTGGGTTTCCTCCCTTTGTTTATGGGACACTATCGCCATACTCCATGTTATACAGCTCTGACCTGTGTGTAAGGTATGATCACCGATCTCTTTGCCAGACTGTTTCTACCCACCCTACAGCCGGTCACACAGCTTATTGAGCCCTTGCAGCTATCGGCTGAACGGGTCTGCATGGATCTAAACTCAAGTTTCGCAGTTCGTTGACCGATCAATTGGACTGATATTTGCCAACCAAGTCAAGGGCAAAGCTGCCTCGTGTATGCTATAATTCTGGTGTCGAATCAGTCAGATAGCTCAGGGACGAGGCCAGCTTCATGAATCAGCATAACAGGGAACAGGCTACTGTGCCTACCCCCATGATTGACGAGATCAAAACCCAATCCTTTGGAGTATTCGGCGTAGATAACGCTATCGTCGATTTTCTCCAGGAAATTGGCTTCCAGGCGATATTCAATCGGCGCGGATGGAGCAAACGAACGGGGAAGGATCTTCCGACGCTGATCATGTTACTGATCCTGCATCCTCTGTTGAAGGTGCCATCCATTCACCTTTTTTGCCGCGACCACTTTCTGTCGGTCTTCGCGGTAGGCAAGGATACCTTCTACCGGTTGCTCCAACGCCAATTTCCATGGCGGAATGCGCATTGGGCGCTAATCAAAAAGTTACTACCCCAGTGGCGAACGCTGGATCTCGGCCCCGGCTACCTTGTTGCCGATACCACCGTCAAAGAGAAGCGTGGTGATCGTATTGAAGGTGTTTGCTGGCATCATGACCACAATACCGGCCGCTCAGTTGCAGGTTTTGAAGCAGCCCACTTGGTCTGGGTTAACAAGCAGGGAACCTTGCCACTGGATGCCGCTTTGCGTTTTTCAAAGCGGCCTCTGATCAGCAATCTGCTCCACATCCTCAGTTACCGGTTCGATTGTCGCTCACATCTTGGACGGCGTTACCGTGAGGCGGCCAAGATGTCTAAGCTTGATCAGACTGTCGACATGGTTGCCAGAGCCATTCAAGCTGGGATTCCGGCCCAGTATTTTCTCGCCGATGCTTGGTACTCATCGGTTAAGTTCGTCAAGAAAATCCTGGATCTGGGCGTGGTCCCCCTGATCCGATGGAAGCGCAACAACACCAAGTTCCTATTCCAGGGCGAGAGACTGACCAGTGCCGAACTTTACACCCGGTTTGCCAAGGGCAAGATCAGGAAAGCTAAGGGGTCCAAGCGCTTCAAAGGAACCTTCCTAGATGCAGAGCACCCCGAAATCGGCCTTATACGTCTGTTCTTCGTCCGGCTGATCGATCCGAAAACCGGCTCGAAGGAGTGGGCCGTCTTTCTGACCACAGACCGGTCAATGGGGCTGTCAAATATGATCGAGCACTACGCCAACCGCTGGGGAATCGAAGTTTTCTACAAGGAATCCAAACAGCACCTTGGTTTCCTTAATGAATCCGTCCGATCCTTCGAAGCAGTCATCGCCTGCCTACACCTAGCTGCCATGCGCCATGCTGTTCTCTCCAGCATGGTGGCGATCAAAGGCAGCCAGCGGGATCAACTCGCCCACAATCTGGCCGCTTTGACCTATGCCCGAAAGCTCTGGCATACCTTCCGCGCCATCTTCAATGATGCCCTTGGCCGAACATCCATTCTTGAAAATCACCAAAAAAACGAGGTAATTGAACTCTTTGAACAGGAGGTCGAGGCTTGGCTCAGCAAGGCATTGATGCTCGATCCCCTTGGTTCACAACGTCAAATTCTGGCCGAAACGAACTGCGAAACTTGAGATCTAAACACACTCCCCCTTCAACTCACGCTCGGCCCTCATCTCGGCGCGATCCTTGTCGTACTGGAACCCTCAACCAACGACGATCAGCCTACGTGCGTTAAACTTATCAATAAAAATCGCCACCTCACGCAAGCGTGGGGTTTTTTGCGCCTGCAACAAGGGCAATCTTTACTGTTAGGCCGTGACCAACCCTACCAACAGGCCCTGTTTGAGTGGGATGCCACCGTCGCCACCCGTCATGCCGAATTGCACTTAACCGCCACCGAGCTGCATATCCGAGAGTTGCACACCGATTATGGCCTCACCATCGCGCCTGCACAGTGTGAACCTCACAGCACCGCAGACACCCTCTTAACCAACCTACTGCAACCCTTTTCACAGCCCTTAACGCCGCTGCCCGCCACGGCGGCCTTGGAGCTATTAGAGCAGGTTAACGCGCAGCGCAGCCAAGAGCCCTATCACCCCCTTAACCGGTTTGGCCAGCCCGGTGCGCTCTTAGAGTTGCCCCCTCACGTGCAACCCATATTGGTCGGTGATCTACATGCGCGGGTGGAAAATCTGCTTACCATCCTGCAATGGGATGGCCTGCTCAGTGGCATTGCCTCGGGACAACAGGCTTTGATCATTCTGGGCGATGCGGTGCACTCGGAACTGGATGGTGAGATGGAGAACATGGAGAGCTCCATGCTCATGATGGATCTTATCCTGCGTCTTAAATCGCTTTTCCCCAACGGGGTATTCTATCTACGCGGCAACCATGACAGCTTTTTAGCCAGTGTCTCCAAGGGTGGCGTCCCCCAGGGTAAACTGTGGCAGCATGCCCTCTTAGAGCAGCGTGGCGAGGCCTATGTGGCGGCGATGCAGCACCTTTATGAACACCTGCCCCTGGTGGCTGTGGGGCAAGCTTTTCTCTGCTGCCACGCAGCACCTCCCAGAGCCAAGGTGACACGTTCCATGATTACCGATGCCTACGCCTATCCAGGTTTGGTTAAAGAGCTGCTCTGGAACCGCATTCGTACCCAATATCTGCTGCATGGCTATAGCAAACGAGATATCCATCGTTTCCGTAAAAGCATGGGCTGCACCCCACAAACGCCTTTTATTGTTTCGCATAATCCTATGGACCGTCGCCAATCGCACTGGACCAACGCCTGTGACATTCCCCTTTATCATATTTTTTTCAGTGGTCTGACCTCAGATATTGGCTTGTTTGTGGGCGTTGGCCACGAAATGATCCCCCTTACTCTACCATGTCAATCCATGGTGCACGCCCACCCCTAGACAGAACCACCACCATACAGATGAACCGGCAAAAAAAACGCGATGGTGCAAGGCCATCGCGTTTTTTTTTGGCAGGATCACACCTTCAGGACCCAAAGATACCTTTGATGATGAAAAAGATCGCCGCAGCCAGCAATCCACCTGCCGGCAGGGTAACCAACCAAGAGAGAAAGATTCCGCCGATCACCCGCATATCCAGCGCCCCAATACCCCGGGCAAAGCCCACTCCCATCACCGCACCCACCGCAATTTGGGTGGTCGAGACCGGCATACCGGTTTTAGACGCCAACACCACCGTTACCGCAGAAGCCAGCGTCGCACAATAACCACGGGTTGGGGTCAACTCGGTAATCTTGGTACCGATGGTCTGCATTACCTTGTGGCCCATGGTCGCCAGACCGATCACAATGCCCACCCCCCCAAGCACTAAAATCCATACCGGCAAGGAGGCCTTTTGCGCCACTTCACCCCCAGATTGTACAATAGAAACCACCGCAGCCAACGGACCAATGCCATTGGCCACATCGTTAGAACCGTGGGCAAAAGCCATGGCACAAGCGGTGAACACCATCATGGGCATAAATACCTTTTCGACACTGGCAAAATGGTATTCTCGATCGGCCTCTACATCTAGCTTAACCTTATCAATCATACGCTTGCCCATATAGGCCACGATTAAACCGATCAATGCCGAGATGAAAAAGCTCTCTGCCATACTAAAATCGAGTTTAAGGTGTTTCAGACCTTTCCACAACGTCACCAGGGCGGTAATAAAACCCACCATAAACACATAGAGAGGACCCCACTTGCGCGCGGATTGAAAAGGATTGTCGGTATTGAGGATCAGCTTGCGAATGGAGATCATCAACATATAGGCGATGCCACCCCCCACAATCGGTGACACAATCCACGATGCCGCGACGGTACTAATTTTTTGCCACTTCACCGCATCCGGGCCAATGCCCACCACCGCAAAACCCACAATCGCCCCCACGATGGTATGGGTTGTTGAGACGGGCCACCCCTTGGACGAGGCAATCATTAACCAAATCGCCGCAGCCAGCAGCGCAGCAAGCATTCCATAAACCAAGAGTTCAGGATTATTCGCGATGGGTGCCGGATCAATAATACCCTTACGGATGGTTTTGGTAACCTGTCCCCCCGCGATAAAAGCACCTGCAAATTCAAACACTGCCGCGATTAAAATGGCCTGTTTAACCGTTATAGCACCCGAGCCGACCGATGTACCCATGGCATTGGCCACATCATTGGCACCAATACCCCAACACATGTAAAGGCCAAATATGATGGCCAAAAACATAAATATGGTACCATGTTCCTGAATTATCTCCATCGTGCGATCCCCTGTTTGCGATGTGCGATCTCTATTAACGTGCGATAAGAAGACGCAGGCGATCCCCCACCTTCTCTGCATTATCAGCCAGTTCACCAATCTCCCGAATCATCTGGTAGAGCATAATGGTAATCACCGGGTTAAGATCTTTCTCTCGCTCAAACAGTGATTGGCACAGCGCGATACCCAACTTATCGGTTTCGCTCTCTAGCGTACCCACCTCACCCAATAAGCGCTGCACCCGTTCCGACTCTCGGCCACCAAATCCTGTTTCCAACAGTTCATCGAGCTGCTCGATTGCCTCACCCGCCTTTTCGCAGGTTCGTACGCAGTGCTGGGCCAACGCTTTAAAAGCACCACACATACCCGCCGGTGGCACCAGATCCACCCGCAGGGTGAGCATACCTGCAATCTCTTGGGCGGAATCTGCTATGGCATCCTGCACCTCTAACAGTTCCAGTAGGTCCCGCCGGGCCACCGGCATAAACAGTGAGTTTGGCAGATGTGCACGCAGATCGTTTTTTAGGGCATCGGCCTGATGTTCCAATTCAAAAATGGATGCTTTGACTTGGTTTAAGGTTTCGCGGTCATCCTGTTCCAGCGCGTCAAAGAGTGCCGGTACCAGTTGTGCGCACAAAACGACCTTACGCATATGTTCTTGCATGGGTTTAAAGGGCGAACGCCCCAATAATGAGGCTAAGGGATTCGTTGTACCCATCGTCTTTCCTCTCCGCTCTAGCTCTACTTAAATGTATCGTTATTGGACAGCATGCCACCCACATCCATCCGCCACAGGTTGCATAACCCCTGCAACACGCACAGGGAACGCTTAGTGTCGATTCATGAATGCAACAGGCCTTTGCGTTGTTTGGGCAACGATTGGCTTAAAATTCTGTCATTGGATTGTACTTTAAATTAAGATGCCCTCTTATTGTGACAATGTGCCACCTGTATTTGTGAAATTTTAATGTCGACTTGGTAAAAATAGCGGTTTTTAAGGGTGAATATTAAGATATACCTACCGATAAACCTGTATAGGTGCCTGACTCTGCCCAAATACGATCGTTGTAAATATCCATTCGGCGTCATGTACCCGCGCGTCACCGTGCGATCCCCCCTGGCAAAGGGCGAACCCGCACATGAACCGTCTGGGTTAAATAGGTAGCGCCATTGGGCGTGGTGGAAAATCCACCCTAGGGAGGGATTAATGCAGGATCATGAGCAGTGCAGTTTCAGCCAACACCAACATGCTCAGCAGGGCAATGATCATCCGTAACCATTGGGTTGTTTCTACTTTTTGCCCCAAAAGTTCCGAAAAATTGGAGAGTTGCCGCCGTAAAAACAGGGTTTCCGAAGCGGTTTGTAAATGCTGTGCCAACCGCTCTAAAAAGTTGCGATCTTCTGCCCGGAAAGCGCGGCCATCTGTGGTATTGCGCACCAAAATCGCCCCTGATGCCCCTGCCCTAGAGAGGTGCGGAATGGGTACACAAAGGGCGTTGCGCATCTCTAACTCTCCATCTTGGGCAGGTTTCTGTTGCCCCTCGCCCAGCTCGAAAACTTGGTGCAAACCGGTGTGGATTACTTGGCTCACCAGATCACAGCCTAATGATTTCTGGCTTTTACAGCGCGCTGTGGTTTTTTCTTCAGCGTTGCTACTCACCAACCACAAGGCCTCACTATCTTGTTGACGGATAAAGATGGCACACTCCTCTACCTGCAAAATGGTGGGCACCATCTCCACAAACAGAGCCATAAGGTCACGGTTGGAGCGCTCGTTCCACGAACGGTTAAAGACGCGCTGGCGAAGTTGTACCTTATCTAGGGTCTGTAAAAGCTCTTGGGCAGAGAGTTTATTGATCGGTTGGGTGGCGCATTGTGGGCTATCAATGACCATAGGTGGGGCGTCCACCTCTGTACGCACCAGCACCCGCATACCCTCTTGGTGCATAAATTGAGCAAGCTGTTGGTAGATGCTCAGCTCTAACCGCACTTGGGCTAAGCTCAAATCCTCTTCTACGGTGTGGCTTCTGGCTTTGGCCCGCTGTTGCCGCCGTTGATACATGACTTCCGCATCTGGCAATAAAAATTCAAACAAAAAACGGTTGCGAAAATCCGTTGCCAGAGGGCCCTGCTTGCGGGGTGGTAATACCAAGCGAAAAAGGTCGATCTCCAGAAAATCAGGATGATCCAAACTTTTCAGTTCATACACAGGTACCGCACGCTCAAACCCCACAAAGGGTATAAGAAAATGTACCTCACGAGGGCGCATGTGCAGTACCGGCTGTTTCCACCATCCCTTTTGGGTTAGGTCGACCACCCCCTCTTCTGACCAACCATCCAAATAAGCTATCAAAGTACTCTTCCCCGATCCTGGTGGACCGGTGACAACCAGATCACGAAACGATACGGCCTCGGGATAGGTAATCCCCTTAATCAACTTATGGGTCGTGAAGGGGCGTAATGGTAGTCGGGTATCATCCATCTATTGACGCTCCTTAGTACGCATGGGCCAACCCTGTTTTTTCCAGATCATCACACTCACGTGATGGTGCGGTGACACCATGGTAACGCTTTCATCTGCCCAGGCAGATAATCCATAAAAAAACGATAACGTATTAAAATTTTGCAATATTTATTTATTAACTAAAACATTTTATGCCACGTTAAGGCTCACCATCGTCTGGCTAGACTCTCGCCTAGATCACACGCATATTAAATGACCGCATACATTTTGTAAATTTTATGTGACAATGACGTGGAGATATTGATATGTTTGTACAGAATAGAGCGCCTCTCTAACAGGCCATGCGCTGCTACCTGCTCTATTGTTCCCACATCTATTGATCAGCGTTTCAATTAAGAGCCACTTTTATGCTGCGTAAGATTTTTCTGCCCATCATCTATCTTCTGCTGGCCTATGGATTTTGGCTGAGCCCGGATTTTAAAGAGATTGCCGCCGGGGTTGCCATTTTTCTGTTTGGCATGATCTCTATGGAGGAGGGATTTCGCGTCTTCTCTGGCGGGATATTAGAAAAAATCCTTCGTCACACCACCAATCGCACCTGGAAATCTTTGGGATTCGGCATTGTCAGTACCACCATAATGCAGTCCAGCTCATTGGTCTCTGTCATTACCATCTCCTTTGTTAGTGCGGGGTTATTGGGTTTACAAGAGGGTATTGGGATTATTTTTGGTGCCAATTTGGGCACCACCACCGGCGCTTGGTTGGTGGCCGGTTTGGGGTTGAAGGTCAAGATCTCCGCTTATGCCATGCCCATGCTGGTATTTGGCATTATCGGTATCTTTCAAAGTACCAAGGCTGGTCGTGGATTGGGCTACATTTTAGTGGGGCTTGGTTTGCTGTTTCTTGGTATCCATTACATGAAGGAAGGCTTTGAGACCTTTAAATCCGCTTTTGACCTCGCCCGCTTTGCCGTAGGGGGATGGCAAGGTTTGCTGCTGTTTACCGGTATTGGCATCTTAGCCACCGTGGTCATGCAGTCCAGCCATGCCACCTTGGTGCTTATTATCACCGCGCTGGCCGCCGGGCAGATCACTTATGAAAACGCCTTAGCCCTCGCCATTGGTGCCAATATTGGCACCACCATTACCGCCATCATTGGCTCCCTTACTGCCAATGCGGCGGGTAAACGCTTGGCTATGGCCCATTTGATTTTTAATATTCTCACCGGCCTACTGGCGATCTTATTAATGTCACAGCTTATATTCATGGTGGATAAAACCAGCGCCTTGGTAGGCATTGCGGCGGATAATTACACCCTTAAACTGGCTGTTTTCCATACCCTGTTTAATCTCTTGGGTCTGATGGTCATGTTACCGTGGTTGCGGTTTTTGGTCACTTTCCTAGAGAGCCGCTTAAAAGATCAAAAACATGCGCTGGCCACACCCCATTATCTACACCAAGCCAACCGGACCATTCCCGTTGCATTTTTAGAATCCATTCGCATGGAGATTATCCACCTGTACGATAATGCTGTAAGCATCTCCATACAGGCCCTAAATTTTACCCCGCAAGATTTTAAGGATCCTATGGATGCCTGCGATTTGGCTAAAATACGTCGCCAAGTGGTCGCAACCGATATGGACCAATACTATGAACAGCGCATCAAGGGGCTTTACGGCACCATTATCGAGTTTTCCAGTACCCCAGATTTTATTATGTCTGCGCAGATGAGCTCTCGCCTGTTTGACCAACGTATTGCCTGCCGCCGGGTGGTCGAAGCGGTTAAGGATGTCAAACATATGCGTAAAAATTTGGTCCGCTATGCCGATGGGGATAATTTAGCCATACGCGATGAGTACGACAAAATTCGTGGGCAAATGCTTGATCTGTTTCGCTCATTGCACGAGATCCGTCAAGAAGCCGCTACCCAAAACGATGCCCTAACCGTGCTCTCCCTGGACACCCTGCGGGTGCGTATTGAAGAGAGTGATGTGCTCGCCAATGATGTTTTGGATTCGCTCATTCGCGAAAAACGCATTACCGATACCATGGCAACCTCACTGATGAATGATAGCGCTTATGCCTATGATATTGCCAAACGGTTGATTCAGGTTGCTGAAACGGTTTTTCTGCCGTTTAATGAAGAGCGACTGCGTGAGGCTGAACAGGCCATTTCTCTCTCGGATGACGAGTTGGAAGCGGTGATGGACCATGGCGGTAAGCCAACCCAATGAACCGCTGGCCTCCACGTCATCCCTTGATCAGGAGGCCCAACCATGGACATGTCAAAAATTGTAACACGGCTGAAAAATCTTTTTGATTCAAGCAAATCCAAAAAAAAACAGCAGTGCGATGACATGCAGGAAGTCTTGAAAAAACTGAAAAAGAAAGAGAAAAAACTTCAGCAGCAGATTGCTGACGAAAACAGTGACAAAAAGAAAAAGCGTCTAGAAAAAGATTTGCGCGTCTTGCAGTCCCATTGGAAAAAGGCCGATAAAATCTGCCGCAGCATTAAAAATTAATGGCAGACACACCCCCTGGCCAACGCCCACGCACGCTCCAGCCCAACCACCTAATGGTTAAAAGATCACAGCTCCTGGGCATGCCGGAGTCGCGACTACCGCTGTTTATGGGTTTAAACCATGCTCACCCCAGCACCTATTTACTTATTTAAAAAAGTGCTCCTGCACGGTAAACACCACCTCAATGACAATCAGCACCACAATGGCCCACTCCAAAAAGAGAGCGTGGCGGGTTTGGTGCAGTTCTAACAGGGTTTGTGCGGTATTTTGAATCAGCCCCAATTTACGCTCCAAAATGGCCTGCCGTTCATGAATTTCATACTCCCGTTCCATACGGTTAAACAGCGCCTCCATATCTGGGCGATCCCATAACATCTCCGGTTTTTCCCCGATTTGAGCCAGGCCAACCATGCGATTTTGTACATGTAAGGCCTCTCCAATATGCTGAACCAACCCATGTTCCCGGCGTGGAAAAGTATGACCCTTACGCATGGCTAAACCGAGCGGTTCCATCTTTTCTAAGGTTTGGGAAACCTGCTCTTCATACACCGCCAACAACACACTCTTGGCCAAAACATCGGCGATCAATTTAAGTCGGTCGGTATCAAAACTGCTGAGCAGCATTTTACCATGACTGAGCAGACCCGCCTGTTCGGCTGTGGTGGTACGTTGTAGTACCAACGTCTCCTCATGCAGTTGATTCTCCTCACTGGGTTCCAAACGATCCCCAAGTTGCTCAACCAACCCCTCAAAACGGGGGGGACTGGTGTGAAAAGCCACCGCCACGCCAAACCGATAGAGCACCACCAAGCCCCCTTCAGGATTGACCGTCATGGGTGGCTGCCACGGGTATTTGGTACCCGTCGCCAAGGGTTGAATGCGTTGCCCAAGATAGCTAGCCTGGGCAATCAACGATTCTTCGTTAGAAAGATCGTAGTGTACTTCTTTGGACATCAGACCATTCCTTCAATTGTGTGGATCCTGCTTGGCGCTTAGGTCGTGGGCCTAGAAGGGTCAGCGAGGGCTTCCAACGTTTGTCGAATCACCTGCCGCCCACGCCAGATGACCATCTCCTGCCAACTGGCCGAGGGGGGGTTAAAGAAATCCTCTAACTGCTTGCGCCAATGCTGCATGGTTGGATGATTCGTCGCTAATTTTTGTCGGTGACACCAATGGTCCCCTTGCAAAACCTGCAATAGGGTATCAAAGGGACCGGTACCAAACTCTAGCGTCACAAAGCTCAAGCGCTCACCAAAGGCGGCCAACCAACCATAGTCGGTAAGGCCATATCGCACCCCAGAGGCGGAACCCCCCAATACCGGATGGGTTACCGACGCCCCATACCAACGCTGGGCGCGCTGACTGCCGACCCCACCAGGGGGTAGATCACAGATAAGCTCACCATAACCGTGGGGACCAATACCCGTATGGATATCTACCACGGCAATCTTAACACGCTGGGTCAACCCAAAGTGCTGCCATATTTTTTCCAGCGTCTGGCGGGACCAACTGGGCTCAACCCCCCCATAAAATAGGCCGTGGGGATCACTATATTGACCCGCAGCCACCCCATGATCATAGCGAATTTCACCATGCTGCTGGCGATAGGCGGTGCGTTGCGCTTGCGCGTGTTGGAGGCTTGCTGGGTTTAATTCCCGGGGCAGTATTGCCTCGGCCAGCGCATTATAGTCCTGATTGAAGGGTAAGGGAGAAGCAAAATCGACAAAATTTCGATTAAGATCCACCCCCTTTTCATCCACCCGCCGCCCCCAGGAGAAACCATAGGGATTAAGCCCGTGTATGAGTAAAATTTCTACCCCCGCTGGTAGATTCTCCAACAGAGCATGCCGCAACAGGTCGCTCTGTAAGGCCGAGCCGGCAGGCCCCTCCACCCCATGACAGGCCGATGTAATCACCAAGGTAGCGTGGCACTGGGCATGCCCAAGGCGCACCACATCCATCGCCAGCTCTTCGCCACGACTACCACGCAGAGGATGCACATAAGCCATGTGACGATGGGGGCAGCCTTTAGCCGCCGCTAAAAAATGCTCCCGTAGTTGTTGGTAACTGGTGGCGGGAAAAAGCCGCTCAGTCAGTGATTCCACAACAGGCAGCGGTCGGTAAAGGGAGAGTGGAACGGTATGATCCATAATCAACCTCAAGATCTAAAACCAGATCGTCAACCCCACAGGGCGGGGTCATGCCCTTGCACGATGATGCGCCCACTGTTGATGCTACGGGGCTGGTGCTTAATTCTCGTCCACAGTTATGGATTCCATCCGGGGTGGACGCAGCAACACAGCGGCCTGTTGACGGGCTTTGCCATAGCTCATCATACCCACAAACGCCTCACAGGGAATGGGAATGCCGATACATTCGGTGGAGGTTTGGCCCTTTTCATCATCCAAATCTGGTTCGTGAACATAGACAAAACCATGGTTAATGGCCGCCACAATCACCCAATGGGGCGCTTTGCTACCGGAGAGTCGGTAGGCGCTGATCAAGACCAACACCGCCCAACCCGCCTCTAGGGCTGCGGAGATTTCCTCTAATGTCATGGGTTCTTCTTGCACGTTGACGTCATGCTGGTGCAGCACATCGATAAAATTGCTCTCCACCAGCCGAATCACCGATTTTTTATCCGGGTGGCGAACCGAATCCACAAACAGATCTTTACCCACAGAGGTATGGATGCGTACCTCATAACCCCGGTGCAGGGCTGCCACAGCCAGGCCGTGGGGTCCACAGCCACCATGCCCAGAGGTCATAAAAATGGTGGTGGACTCCCGCCATAGCTGCAACTCTAGCGAACGATCCAGGGCAAGCTCGGGAAAAAATCCACCCATTGCCATCATCAGCGAAGCCGGACCACAGGTAAAGGGTAGGGATTGGGCATAATAGGGCCAAGGGGTATCCCCCGGTTCCAGATTGCGCAACAGAGATTTTTCCATGCGCACGGCTTCGGCAAAGCCCTCATCCTTATCAATAAAGCGTTCGAAAGGTCGGTACCCACGGTTTTGATAAAGGGCAATGGCGGCCTCATTATCTTGATGCAGTTCCAACCGCACCCAGGCGGTTCGGTGTTCTAAGGCGGCCTCTTCCAATGCTTTGAGCAGCAACTTAGCACGCCCACCACCGCGCATCTCCGGGGCGACTGCCAGGGAATAGATACGCGCCAGTTGGGCACCACGGCGCAACAACAGCACCCCATAACCAGAGAGGGTGTGGTTCTCTTCTACTGCGACCAGAAAAACCGCATGGGCACGTTGAATAAAGTGGCGAAAACTGCGACGACTGATGCGGTCCCGGCTAAAACAGGCTCGCTCCAGCGCAACCAAGGCCGACAGATCTTCTAGCGTGGCAGGGCGCACCCTGGACATCACACAGCTGTTCATGGTGTGTGGAACCTCACCCAAGGTGTAAACGGGGACCCATTCGATCAACACAATGTTGTGTTCTCAAAGACCAAACCAACGACATATAACTTAACTTAATCTTATGGCAACAAAAAACAACCCAAACCCACTGTAAGCTACCCTTGATTGCCCACCATACTATCACATTTTGGCTAAAAATGGCTTTTTTCCACCCCTGTGGTTACCAACCATGCTCAGCTAGGAGCCGGACACCAATCTCCTTACATACCGCGATCTGGCACAAATCAAGAGGATGCCAAAAAGTGCTGAAAATGGAATAATCGTGCATGGGCAATTATACGTTATCTCTCCGCAGAGTGTCCTTGTCTGTTTTAGACACCATAACCTGTTCCAGCACTCAAAAATTGGCTGATGCCTGCGGGAGGATTTGACGTCATTCATTAACACAACTGGAGGATTGTTTCTCTCGGTTTATGCCGCCCCAAGAGCTGGATTATCAAACGGTGGGTGCATTGGCACTCTTGTCGCGGATGGCCGAGCTGGTCCCATGGCAGGATATTACTCTATTTTTGAGGAAAAATTGCTTTCTTGAACAGCCTGTTTTGTGCTCTCCACATGGGTTGGCTGCAAATAATCGTAACCAGCTTTTACTGCTATACCGAAGATGACACCGAAGATGACCAAGAATAGACTCCAGATAATGTCTTTCCATTTTTTGATCTTCAAGCTTTTTTTATGTTCACACAGTTCTTGACCAGCATACAAGACTGATTCATGCAATTTCTTTAATTCATCCACATCCTGAACGTATTGATCAAAAGTATCGTCTGTAATTCTGCCGATGTCTTTTTTGCCACGCCTATCCGCAGCCTGCTTAGTTAACTGGTTAAGTTTAATTTTAAGCATATAGTAATTAGGAATAACATCTGAAACTGTCTCCATCGTATATCCACTTAAATTCGCACTGATATGCTCTCGTAAGGAAAGAATAGTGGCGTCTAGAGCATCGAATGCTGCCCTATACAAATGTCCTATTGATTTTCCGATATTTATATCTCTATAGCCATCCAGGTCTTCTATATCTGCTGACTGAGCTGAGAGGCGATGATAAAGAACCCGCATAAGATGGTCCATGCCATCCCGAAGCTCTTTATATACTAATATATCGGCTTTATGATCTACTTGAATTTCTTCGGCATAAGCTATAAAAACTTTGATCTGGACATATCTTTCAGCAAGCATCCTGAGCGCATCAATATCATCTTGCGACAATCCATGCTCTTGAGGCGAGTTCTCTCGGCTTTCCATAAATTAAGGGAGGTTTAAGTGACGGACCTTGTCAGCCCATGCCTTAGACTCTTCAGGACTAAAAAACCTTCCAGTCGCAAGCCGCACCGAGCCACGCCCCTTCGATGCATAAGAGGCTAGTTCCTGATAGCTAATTTTATCAGGAAGATCCTTGTACGGCTTATTGGCAACCTCAGAGAGGTTTCCCATCTTCAAAGCTTTTTTGAGGATTGCCGTTGTCTTATCAGACAGGTTCATTGTTATCCTCTCGAATGGAACTCAATCACACTCCGACCGGGAAGTATTGGGGAAGGATGTATCTGATGTCAATGAAAAACCGTTGGCCTCAAACATGATCCCTAGAAAATCACTTAGCTCTCCTCACGGTCGTCATGCAAAGTTCGATTTTTGCTAAATCGCCTTAACTTAGTGCCATTCCCCCCGGACACCAATCACCTTACATACCGCGATCTGGCACAGGCAACTGGTGGTTCATATAGTAAAAGAGCAGCGCGGCCAAGGCATGCAACGAATCCATATGAATACGCTCATAACCGTGGGAGGCATCCAGCCCAAAACAGACCAACGCCGTACGGATATCATTCCCCGCTTCCAAAGCTGCGGCGGCATCGCTACGGTAATACCGAAACACGTCACGGCTGTGCATAATCGCGTGCTCTTTGCACAGATCCAGCAGATGGTGGGTCAGGTGGTAGTCAAAGGGACCACTGGAGTCTTTCATGGCAATGGTCACCCCAAACTCACAGGTGTTCTGTCCCGGGGCCAGGGTGCCATTATCCACCGACACCAACTCCGAGATATCTCCATGCAGAATATGGGAGGCCCCCACCCCCACCTCTTCCGAGATGGTAAACATGACGTAGACCGGGGCTGGTAAGGTGATATCCTGTGCCATAATGGTTCGTACAGCCGCCAGCATCGCCGCAACCCCCGCCTTGTCATCCAGATGGCGGGCGTTGACAAAACCGGACGCACTCACCTCCGGTGCCGAGTCCACCGCCACATAATCCCCCACATGGACACCCAGCTTCATCAAATCTGCAACGCATTGCGCCCGCTCATCCAGCCGTAACTCTACATAGTCCCAACCGGCAGGTTGGCTATCAATCGCCTCATTATAGACATGCCCCGATGCCTTTAAGGGCAGCAGCGTACCCCGCATATGGCGGCCCGATTCCGCCATTAATGTCACCCGTGCCCCTTCGGCAAAACGGCCATTCCAATGACCAATGGGCGAAACACTTAAACGCCCATTGCCTTTGAGCTCCCGCACCATAGCGCCCAGGGTATCCAGATGCGCCACCACGCCGCGCACCCGCTTTTCATCCTTACCCGGTAGCGTGGCGCGAATCGCCCCCCGGTGGGTCAACTCATACTCCACCCCCAATTGGGTTAACTCATGGCACACCCACCGCACCACTTTATCGGTCATGCCCGATGGACTGGGAATGGTCAACAGTGTCAGCAGCGTTTCAAGCAGATAGTCTGTATTGATGATAGGCGCGTTACTCGCGTGTTGATCGCTCATCTTGGCCTGTTACCCTCGGTTGCTCACCCCATTAGCCACCCTGCCCTAGCCTATTTTTTGGGGATGGGACATTTAAATATCTCAGCCGTTACATAGTGGTTGAGGGTATAGGTGCTCTGCTGCTCCTGCACAATCCAGATATGGTTACCCCCCCGTAAGCGGGCCAGCCGTTTGACATCCTCTAGGGCACCCTGACGCCCTTGACCGCTGGCGGCTCCGGCCCCCTCGACCATATCTAGAGTCTGACAATGGGTAGGACGCTGGGGCACTACCACCACCGTTGGCTGCGCGTCTGGCCCATGGGCAACCGGTCTCTGCGCCCCTATAAGCCCATTGACACAGCCACTTAGCAGAGCAATTGGGATAAGAGACGCCAACACCAGCGTCGCAGCCATGCTCCCCCGCCTGCATTTTTGCCAAAGCCCAACCGGGCACGCTATAGATCGCTTGGGTAAGGAGCGGCTTCTCATACCTTGGCTAGCCCTACCGATCACAGCGTTTAAGCATACGTATGGCTTTGGAACTGCCTTTTAGGGAGAGTTCAAACTCAAACATGTGGCTGCCATTATAGAACGCCAACTGCATGGAGCGTCCCTTCGCCGCTTGGTTTAGTAGATCAGCAGGCACCTCAAAATAGCGCCAACGCCACACCTCTTCCCGGCCTGCACTCTCTTTGGCAAAGTTAATGCGCATTTTGCGCTTGCCATCAAAACCGATGCGTAGGTTACTTTTGGCCTCACCCACGGTGCGCCGTTCGGTAAACAGCTCACCAAAAAAGTGGGGCGAGTTAAACAGTCCCAAATAGGCCATGGCATTGCCTTTTTTGGAGAAGGTGATCTCTAATTTGCACACCCGTTTGCCATCCACCTTATACTGCCGCACCGTATAGGGGCCTTGCTCATAGTAAATTTTATGACGGGTGGCCGCTTGAGCAGGCATAACCAAACCAACCATACTCAGCAATAACAAAATTTTAAACCAAGGCATTGATGCTTCTCCCTTTATACTGGTCTCTTCCGCTTGATTTTAGCTGGGTTATTGATGGCACCCTCATCCATGGCACCCATCATTTAGGTCATTTGCGTGGTAGCTGTCTGCCTTGCTCTAGAGCCGCCGACGCGCAAAAATGCCCCTGTTGCTTTGTTCTAGGGGCTAAGAAACACCGGTGCCTTGCAGCACCTCGTAATGCTGTTGGGGTTGAGGATCTTGCCAGTAGCGGTCGATTACCCCGTAGGCCAAACCCACCAATAACACCAAACCAACCATGCGTTTAATAAGGCGTGCGCGTTCCCCGCGGTAAGACCCACCACGATGGAGATTGGCAGAACGGTAACGGTTGCTGGTTTGCCATCGATGCCGCATGGGTCTCTTTCCTAGGCTTCGGTTGATACGCAGCGGGGCAGCGTGGTTTGTGGAAACAGCATATCGATAAAGCGTTTAGCGGTTGGCTGGGGCTCATGATTGGCCAACCCTGGGCGTTCATTGGCCTCAATGATCACATAGTCGGGACCCTGCACATCGGGTACTAAAAAATCCAAGCCCACCAAAGGCATATCCAATACCATGGAAGCCTGCTCAGCCGCTTCACGCAAGGCAGGGTGCAACTGCTCTGTCACATCATGAATGGTACCACCGGTGTGTAGATTGGCCGCTCGTCGCACCAAAAGCTGCTGCCCTTTATCTAGGATGCTATGCATCTCCAGCCCCGCTTCTTGGACGCAGCGTTGGGTTTCACCATCGAGGGGAATGCGACTCTCCCCTTCGGTTGCGGCAGCACGGCGGCGACTTTGCCGTTGGATGAGCGCTGCAATATTGGAGTGACCATCGCCCCGGATCATCGGAGGCTTACGAACGGCAGCGGCCACCACCTCATGCCCGATTACAATGATGCGCAGATCGTCCCCCACCACCAGCCGTTCCAGCAACACCTGCTCACCATCCCCCTCTTGCTGGGCTTTGGCAATGGCTTGCTCCAGACTGGTCAGATCCCGCACATCGACACTGATTCCCCGGCCTTGTTCCCCCCGCACCGGCTTAACCACCACCGCACCATGCCGCGCTAAAAAGTTTTCAACCCGCTCCCCCTTACCCACCACCATCTGTTCTGGAACCTGCAAACCGGCACTTTTGAGTAGACGACTGGTGAGCCGCTTATTGTCACACACGGTCATGGCGGTGGCACTGGTCAGGCTGCTCAGGGACTCCCGACACAACACGGTTCGACCCCCAAGTTTCAGGCGGAACAGCTCTAAACTTTGATCCAACACCTCGACACTAATACCGCGACGGCGGGCTTCATCCACAATAATACGGGAGTAGATAGAGAGATTGGCCTCAGGGGCCGGACCAGAAAAGAGTCGCTCGTTGATGGGGTTTTTATTTTTTAAACAGTAAACCGGGATCTGCTTGAAACCCAACTTGTTATAGAGTGCGATGGCCTGTTCGTTATCATGCATCACCGACAGGTCCATATAACCGCGGCCCTGCTGCCAAAAGTGATGGGCCAAGGCACGTACCAGTGCCTCACCCACACCACCAATGGCTGTCTTGCGATCCACCGCCAAGGCCCACAGACTGGACCCATTTTCTGGATCATTAAACGCACAGCGGTGGTCTACCCCATTCACCACCCCCACAATCTGCTCACTCTGCTCATCAATGGCGATCAAAAACAGGGGGGCGCAGCCCTCCTGCCCATCCAACCGAAAGCCCGCTCTTGGTGGCACCATACGGCGGGTTTCGTAGAGTTGCCGTACCACCGCCATATCTTGTTCCCCACGGATGGGAAGGATACTCAGTGCGGCTGGCGGCGTAAAATCCTGCCAAGGATCTTGCGTCAACGCCAGCCGGTAGGTGTGTGAGGGGTCCAGGAACAGCTCTTGTGGATAGAGGGAGAGCACCACATGGGGATCCCGCAGATAGAGCGCCACATTACGCTGTCCTGGTTGTTCGGCACGCATGGCCTGACAGAGCGCCTGATTGTCACTAAACGTCTGACCAAACACCAGTTTACCCCAGCCACAGTCAATGACCGCCTCATCCAACATGGCCGCTGTGGAGTCATGGGGTTCCCCCCAGTTTTTGAGGGAGGCTAATGTGGCCTGTACAAACAGGCGGGTATCACTCTGGTCAGCAGCCATCACGTTCCTTAGTGTATATCATGGGTCTGCAACCATAGCTCCAACAGGGTTAACTGCCATAGTTTGGAGCCATGCAGCGGGGTTATGTGCTGGGTTGGATGATCCAACAGACGGTTTATATAGCTGGGTTGGATCAACCCTCTTTGGGTGGCGCGTGGCGAGGTCAACACCTCTTTGGCCAATTTCAGTACCGGGCCATCCATATGTTTGAGCGCAGGCACGGGGAAATAGCCCTTGGCACGATCAATCACCGCATGGGGAATAATGGGGCGGGCGACCTCTTTTAGAATGCCCTTCCCCCCCTGTTGCAGTTTGAGATGGCCCGGAATACGCGCGGCCAACTCCACCAATTCATGATCCAGAAAGGGTACCCTGGCCTCCAACCCCCAAGCCATGGTCATGTTGTCTACCCGCTTAACCGGATCGTCCACCAGCATGATGTTTTGGTCCAGATGCAACGCCTTGTCCACCGCCGCTGTGCCGCTATGGGGGTGGGCAAACCAAGACTCCACAAACGCGCTGCTATAATCTTGCTGCCAAGCGGCGGCAATGTCGCGATGGACCATCTCGCAGCACTCTTCATGGCTGCGGTCAAAGAAGGCTTTTCTATAATCTTGAAAGGCATCTTGACCGGCATCTACCTTGGGGTACCAGTGGTACCCTGCAAACACCTCATCGGCACCCTGCCCACTCTGTACCACTTTGACATGCTTGGCCACTTCGCGGGATAGCAGATAAAAGCCCACCGCATCATGGCTGACCATGGGTTCAGACATAGCCCGTACGGTTTCCCTTAACAGCTCGGGCAGGTTGTTGGTTTCAATGAAAATTTTATGGTGATCCGTGCCAAAATGAGCCGCCACAATATCCGAGTATTGGAACTCATCCCCCTCTTCACCACCGGCTTGTTCAAAACCGATGGAGAAGGTTGACAAGCCACCACGGCTCAACTGCCCTGACTCCACCAATAGCCCCGCCATCAAGCTGGAATCCAACCCCCCAGAGAGCAGCAGCCCCACCGGCACATCGGCCACCAAGCGCCGCGATACCGCCGCCCTGAGCGCTTGATCCAACAGCTGTTGCCACTCCGCTTCGGTACGCTCTGCATCACCCGCCTGGGGACCCATCTGGAGGTTCCAGTAGGTATGGTTCGTTTCAGAACCGTTTTTCTCCACAATACGTACGGTTGCCGGGGGTAGTTTTTGCACCTGTTGTAACAGCGTACGGGGTGCGGGTACCACACTGTGGAAAGAGAGAAAATGGTGTAAGGCAATGGGGTCAAGGGTGGTTGTGATGCCCCCCCCCGCCAACAGTGACGGAATGCTCGAAGCAAACCGCAAATGGGATTTATCTTGATGGATATAGAGGGGTTTAATCCCAAGTCGATCCCGTGCCAACACCACTCTACCGCTCTGCCGCTCGTAAATGGCAAACGCAAACATGCCATTAAAGCGCTGCACACACTGCCAACCCCAAGCATGGTACGCCTTTAAGATAACCTCGGTATCACTGGTTGAAAAAAAGCTGTAGCCCAGCTCCAGCAGGGATTGACGCAGTGCTTGGTAGTTATAGATACACCCATTAAACACAATGGTCAGGCCCAGCGCATCATCCTGCATGGGTTGATGACCATTTTCAGATAGGTCAATAACTTTCAAACGCCTATGGCCCAAACCAAGCTGCCCGTCTATTTCAATCCCTCCACCATCGGGGCCACGCTGGTGGAGTTTTTCGACCATTTTTTCCAGCATCGCTGGTTGGGGTGTTTGAGGTTGGAAATACATTACCCCACAGATACCGCACATAGAAGATCCTCGTAAATTAGTTTCTACACAAACTATGATAGCACCGTTCCCGTGTCAACTGATTCCAGTTGAAACCATTTCTTTTGCACGCACAACTGGGGTATGATACGCCGTTTATTTCACTTTGGGATGGAGTAATTTTTACGATGTCCGTTGCCCCGCAGCAGGTTACCAATCGCGTCCTGATGACCCTACGCAAGATTATTCGTGCCATTGATATGCACTCTCGCTATCTGGTTGCCCAGCACGATTTGACGGGGCCGCAAGCGATCATTTTGAGTGAAATTTTGCAAAGAGGTGGCATAACCGGGGCAGAATTGGCCAAACAGGTCCATTTAAGTAAGGGCACCATTAGTGGTATTTTAGCGCGGCTAGAGAGCAAAGGTTTGATCACCCGTCTACGGGATGAAGGTGACCGCCGCCGCTTTTGGTTACAGGCCACCCCCAAAGCGGAGCAGTTATTGGCGCAGGCCCCGCCCCTTCTGCAACAATCGTTTGTGCAAAAGTTTAATGCCCTGGCTGAACATGAGCAGTTGGGCATTTTGACCACCCTGCTACACATCTCCGACATGATGGGGGCCGATTCGCTAGAGGCCGCCCAACTGCTCTCCACCACACCGCTACTGGTGGAGGTAAGCCGTTCGGAAGCCATTGAGGGCATTCGCATGGACAAAGAAGAGCCCCCCACCATCGAAGAAGAGTGGGAGTAAAATCGCCACTAATCGCGTAGAATGGCACGACTTTTAAAATTTTATCCGCTTATTTGAATAGGATAAGTTATTCATGAATATCAAATACTTATGCGCCATGTGCTAGAACTTGCAGCAGAGGGTGAGGTACGTATTGGTGATGCTGTGGAGCGGATAGCCAATCGGTTTGGTTTAACGGACGAAGAGAAACGCACTCTGCTGCCCAGTGGCAAGCAGGCGGTTATCTCTAAACGCGTTCAATGGGCAAGTCTTATCTCTTACAAGCGGGGTTGGTTTCAGCGCCACGCCGGGCGCATTTTATGATTACCCCCGCAGGTCAACAGGCTTTAGCGGAGACCCATGATAAAAAGATGTTGCCTATTTAAGAAAATATGAAAAATTTAGTCTGTTTAGAGACAATGGTAAGGATAAAAATCCCAAACCCGATTTGGAACCGTCAAGCGGGGATCCCTTCCCCTGCTTGTATGCGCTTCGCGTAACATCACACGATGCTCAATGCCCCAGCTTTTAGCTCCACATTTCAACTTACGATATCAGCTTTATCCACGGTTCATCCGCGTATGAGAAATATTGGTCTATCTGTTGCCCATTCCAGTGGAATTGTATGTGCGGTCCCTGTATGGGGATGGTCACAACATCGGGCCAGAAAACGGCAACGCACTCTCCTCCAGGATGACGCACGGATCTATATGCAATGCCGTCACTACCTTTATCACGTTGATTGATGGCAACCAATTTGCGGACTTAATGGTGCGTTACAGTGTCGGCTGTCTGGATGAAGAGATTTTATACATCAAAAAAATTGACGCGAGCTTCTTCAGCTAAGGCAACCGGCTCTCTGTCACCATGGCCCTGCCAATCTATGAGACCCATCGCCCCATTTGGTGGCAACAGATACCCACCCTCCGCGATGCTAAACATCGGAGGGTGGGTCGTGCGGCATGCCCTAGGGATAGGCGTGGTACCCCACTTTACATCATGGACATCTCTAGCTCATCCAGCACCCCTTGGGCACCCTCTTTGGCACATGCTTCGTCGGTCTCGCCAGAGGGGGCGCCCGATACCCCAACACTCCCCAAAAAGATCCCGCCGACCTCCAGCGGAATGGCCCCCGCCGACATCACTACCCCGGGCACCCGACCAATGGGGCTCTGGGCGCGTTGGCTCAACTGAGAACTGGGCACACGGAACATGGCGGCGGCATAGGCTTTGCCTTTGGAGATGGTCAGGGTAATGGGGGGGGCAACGGTATCCCGCAAAATCGCTTGGGGAATGCCATCCCGGTCCATCACCGTAACCCCAATCTGCACACCTTTAAGACGGCACGCCTCAATCACCTTGTGGGCGATGGTGGAGGCGGTTTTTAAGGTCATTTTTTTCAAGGGTACAACGGCAGCCTCTTCTCCTGCGTAAACAGGCGTTTGCGCCAGGATTGCCGCCGCTGCTAATGCTATAACGATTTGTTTTTTCATGAAACACTCCTCCCAAGGGAAAATGGCCCAACGGGACCGGTTCAGGGCTACATGGCATGCCGCCACCTATCTTGTGTACCCCATGCCCGTCTACAAACCAAGCTTGGCAGAGAGGGTCAGGTAATAACCCTAACCCTTAAACCGACTTATAAAACCCAATCCTAACCTGGAAAATCCCCATTAAACGTTATTGTGTGCTAGAATGGGACATGCCCACAACTTATTATGCGTTCTCCATGTTGCCACAGGAGGTGATCTTATGGATGGTTATGCCGTTGTACATGAAGGACATGGCGTTCTTGGTGCGGGCCAGGATCAAGCCGCCGCCATCGCCATGGCACGCCGCCATACAGACTTAACTTTGGACGAAGCGCAGTTAAGACACCATTTCGATGCCATTTATGGCGAGCTCTATCTGCTACCTGCCACCGAGGCTTTGGTACAAGCGGTCACGACAAGCCAGCCGCTGCACACCTTTAAAATTCGTCAGTTTGGTCTGGGCTGGATCGTTGATCTCACCGGCGAGGGTGAGGATGAGGGGGAAGAGGAGGCGTAAGGCCCGTTTGTTGCACGCCTCCTTGTAAACGCGCCCACCCACCGGCGTGGCCCATGGCCCCGTCGGGGGCGTGCGCGCGTGGGTTATTGGGCAGTGCGCCCTAAAATTTTACCCTCAACCGCAGGGTTGTCGTATCGGCGCTGTTACCACTGCCTCCCTCGCTGCTGTCATAATCGTGATCGCGGCTCCACTCCATCTGCACCGCTGTGTTCTCGATCACCTCCACACTGGCATGCAGCGCAACCCGCTGGGCCATTAAACCCACCGCTTGTGCCCCATCGCTGCCGCTGTAGGAGAGCGCAATGTTGCTCGCTTTGCCACCAATCGGCAGGGTATAGGAGATCTCCCCGTGCCACGCCGATGGTTTAAGCTGGCTATTGTTCCAACCTGTACTCCCCGTACTGCTGGAGATAGCATCCATAAGCTGCACATACTCCCCCAACAGGGTGGTATCCTGCCACGTTAAAGCACCATGCAAACCCCACGCAGCACTGTAATTTTCCATATCGGTCATGGAATCTACCTTGGCGATGGCTGTGCTTATGCCCCCAGCGTTTTCCACACTGTTCACATAGTGCAGCGCCACTTCGGCGGTAAAAACCCCACGCTCATAGCGATAGCTCAGATCGCCACCCCATTGGTCGATGCTATTTTCATCGCCCTGTTTTTGTGAGGGCCCATTAAAAAGATAAAAATCGGCGGTAAACCCCCGCATCTTGACCGCCACCAGCGCCGCCGCATCCACAATTTCACCCAGCTCTTTGGTTAAGGGATCGGCTATCGCACTGCTGGCATAGGAACCAAAAGGTAGGGTCATTTTGCCCACGGTTAAGGTCATGGGATAGCGTTCACTATCCCCCACTGTGATGGTGGCTTGATCCACATTAAAGGCCGTCGCCCCATCATGCTCATATTTTAATTGGGTCGATGCTTTTACCCATTTGTTTATCTTGGCATCTACATCCAACTCAACCAGCCGTACCTTTATGTTGCTGCCATGCTCCAGGGTACTCATGCTGGTACCGTTATGCTCGGTGCTGCTGGCCTGCACCCGCACCTGCCCGCCAATGGTCAGGCGGTTCGTCCAACCCGTGGCCGACGTTCCCGAGGATGTTGCGGTATTACCCCCTTGCCCCTGGTCCATGAGCAGCGTGGCTTGAGCGATCTGTTGCTTGAGCAGCTCCAACTGTAACTGCTGCTCAACCATAACCTCTTGGTACTGACGATGCATCTGTTCCATCTGTTGCTGCTGCTGCAAGACAATGTTCCACATCTCCGCCACTGTGGGCAGCTCGGCCGCCATGCAGGGCAGGGGAATGGTGCCAAACAGCGCTCCTGACACCCATACGGTTATTTTTTTGGTCATAGATAGCCCCCCTCGCCGCTTTACATCCCTGTTCTGCTGGGCGCCCCCTGCCCGCGCACCCCATGCTTCCATAACCTAACATCGACATAATCTTAAAAAACCTGCATCACTTTCCTATTGGTCTGTCTCGTTTGCTTGCCCACGATTGGCTTTTACCCCCATGATTCAGGCATACTGGTTGAGGATGGTTGATAAACCCAGCCCCCTATCCCAGCTGTAAGGGATTTGCTCATGACACAACGGTTTTTGTCATGCGCCATGGTTCGGTTTATCCCACGCAGGTTCAATGGGGCTTACTCGGGAAACATAGGCGTCATGGTATCGGTTCAAACGGTAGGTCGCAAAAGCTTACGGGTGTTACTTTTCACCCTGACGGGCCTTGCCCTGCTGGTGAGCATATTGCTCCTGGTACGCCTACCCCTGCTTAATGCCCTGTTACCCCACCTGCTGCAACAACAGGGGTTACCACCTCTACCGGTGCAGATCACCCAATTGGACCTTAACCGCTTGGTGGTGGGGCCAACCCGTAGCCAAGATGGCACGCTGGCTTGGCAACGCATTGAGCTGCTCTACACACCTAGCCTTTTGTTGCACGGAACACTCACCGCCCTGCGTTTAGAAGGGCTACAGATCACTTTGCAACAGGATGCCCAAGGGGCTATACAGTGGCCCATGGCCCAGAACCAAGCCCCTGCCCAACCGAGCCGCGCCGAACCGTTTCAGCTGCCCACCCTGCCCATTGACCACGTGGAGATTGTCCACAGTCAGCTCCAGCTCAACACCCCCACAGGTCTGCTGAGCGCCCAATTGCAGGGCCAATTGGAACACCGCCTTGACCATCTACACACGCTGTTACAGCTCTCCCTGCCTGGCTTGGATATGACGCTCAAAGGGGCATTGAGCCTGTTTCCCCCTTATGGGGTAGAGCTACAGAGCGATCTTAAACTGGATCATTTTCAACCGCCTCTCCTCCCCATCCCCTATGCAGGTAGCCAACTCACAGGTTTGGCGGGGCTGCGGCTGGATGGCCCCTTGCAAGCTCTGCTTGAAGGCAGTCAGTGGCCACGTCTCCAAGCGCAGCATCAGCTACGAATTGCCCATGCTCACCACCCTGGCCATCTCCTGCTTAAAGGGCAGAGTCGACTGCAAGGCGGTCCCCAAGGCAACCTTACCCTTAGTGGCACCCTAGCAGGTGCCGCTTTGCAAGCGTGGACCACCAACCTACCCCTCCCTCCACAGAGTCAGATAAAGGGTTACAGTGCCTACCATCTAACCGCCTCCGTGGAAGATTGGCTCAAGCAGGGGGTAGTGCGTCAGGGTTGGAGCCGCTTTGGCCTCCAACTTAACCATCCCCACCAGGGGGAGATTGCGCTCACCGGTGAACTCACCCAACCGGCCGGTAGCGATGCCTTTAAGCTGCACGGGCAATGGGCTTTTAATCGGTTGCGTGGGTGGCAAACTCTGTTTCAGCAGCCCGCAGCAACCCAATTGGATGGCACCATGCGCTATGCGGTGGGTGGAAAATTTCCCCTTCATGCGGCTTGGCGTCCCACCCTGACCCTGTACCCTGAGTTTCAGCTAACCGCGCTGCAACCCGGTGCCGCCACAGGCAACCTAACCGCCACCTTAACCGCCCAGCCAGAACCGCAAGGTATGGGCTTGACTTTGCATCCTGACACCCAAGTTACGCTCCAGCACCCCCTGCCCCCATCGTTACAGACCTGGGCCAAATCGTTGGGTAGTGATGGCCGCTGGGTCCGTATTCAGGCCCAGCTGCCCCAACCCTTACAGCTGCACTGGAATGGCCACCAGGGATTACACCTAGAGGGCGCTCTCCAGAGTAACCTAGCCCTCTCGGCTGGGGGTCAACTGCACGCCACATTGAGCGGCTCGGCCCAAACCCAGTTGGATCAACCCACCCAACAGTTACGCTTTAATCTTGAGCAGCTAGAGGTGCAGCTCAAGCAACTGGAGTGGCACGCTCTACAGATCAACAAACTGCAACTGCATGGACATGGCGCGGGCCGTTTGGCCGACTATCAGGGTGAACTTCAGCTAGAGAGCCACTTGGATGGCACGCTGCCCGGTGGTAGCCGCCTCAAACAGGGACGGGTGGCGTTTAAGCTACCCTTTAGCGGGGGAGAAGATCACCTGCATGCCGCCTTATCCCACTGCATGAGCCTAGAGTATGCCACCTTCACACCCAGCGCGGGTCTTGTACTAGAGGGCCAGCAATCCCCACTCTGTATCCACGCCCCCAAGCTACACTTCAACTGGCAGCAACCGACGCAACCCCGACTGGATCTTGAGCTCATATTCCCGGAACACCGTACCGACCTGCTTATTCAGCAGGAGAAAACGCCCCAATTGGTACAAATCCGCACCCCACACATGACCCTGGCGCTCACGGGATCACCCACACAGTGGCATGCAAGCAGCACCCTGTTGGGGGGGCGTTTTAAGCATAAGGGGCAAGACCTTTTGGTGCGGGATCTGGATCTTCAGCTACAGGCCAGTGCCGATAAAGGCAAGATTACGGCGCACGGCACCATTGCTAAGGTGATTCTTCGCCCCATGGCAGCCACCGGGCAGATTGCCCCCTTTCAATACCAGGGCAAACTGCTGGTGCAGAACGACCATCTCACCCTAGATGGCCGTTTGGCAGATCTAAAGGGGATCTTAAATTGGGATCTACGGGTTAACCACTCTCTACCCACGGGTGTGGGTAATGCCGCCCTTGTGATGACCCCTCTGCTGCTACGGGCACAGGGCATACAACCGAAGGATCTGTTGCGCATGTTGAAGGGTAAGCTTGAAGGGGTTGAGGGGGAGGTCTCACTGCAAAGCCACCTGAACTGGGGTGCTGCGGAGCGGTCGGATCTAACCTTACGACTGCATGGCGTGGGCATGCAGACCCGCCCGGCCCGCTTGGAGGGGCTGGATCTGACCTTGGAGCTGGCATCGTTGCGTCCACCCAAGAGCCGACAACCCCACCGATTACACATTGACCTGTTGGATGTTGGCCTGCCCGTGCGCAACATCGAGGCTGAATTGCTGTTGCGACCCGATGGCGTATTGGTTATCTCATGGTTAAAAATTCCCTTTGCCAACGGTTGGATCAAAGCCAACCATGCCACCTTTAACCTTAAAGATGCCCACCATGAACTGCTGCTTGAGGTGGAAAATGTGGATCTGGCTGAGATGGCCAAATTGGTCAAACTGCCGGGCTTTACCGCCACAGGTCAACTTTATGGCCGCATGCCGGTTAAAATGGTGGGGGGACGTCTTTTACTCGATCATGCCACGCTGTTTACCCATGGCGGGGGCATTATTGCCAATCAAACCCTTAGTGCAGAGGCCCTTAAAGCAGGGGGGGAGCAGCCAAGTATTGTTGCTAAAGCCATGGAAAATTTACATTACAAGCAACTAACCGTGACCATGGATGGCGATCTGGCTGGTGCCCTACAGGTCAAGGTAGCCGCCGAGGGCAAAAATCCCGATCTTTACCAGGGGCACGCGCTTATCTTAAATCTTTCCGTAGAAGGGGCTTTGGGCGATCTCTTTAACCGCGAAATGGAGGGGTTTGATATCCCAGCCATGCTCAAACGTGAAGGTATTTTACAGTAGGGCCAGCCCAATTTCTGCGCTTGCCTCTGCTGGGCAACCCACCGTCACCAGGGTATTTGTACCTAAAGGCCGTAAGCGGGCTTGAAACACGCGCAACAAGCGGTCAAACTTGTGGCACCCATGAGAGACACGATGGATCTTTAAGCGCTGGAAAAGGAGTTCACCATGCGATCCCCCCTTCTGCTTACCCTACTCCCTGTCGCCCTGCTGTTGGGCTGTTCACCGCGCGTATCGGTGGAAGCACCAGATAAACCCATTACCATTAATTTAAATGTCAAAATAGAACATGAAGTGCGCATCAAAGTGGAAAAGGATGTGGACAAATTGCTGGATCAAAGCAACGACCTATTCTAATCCTCTTCGCATAATAGGAGCTATGCACATGAAATTGACAGTCTTTCTTCGCCGTTTTGTCCCCTTTATGCTCGCGATGCTGCTCACCACTGCCCTACAGGCCAGCCCTTTGGATGAGGCCAAACAAGCAGGCTATCTTGGCGAACAGGGGGATGGCTATGTGGGTCTTGTCACCCCTTCGGCCCCCAGCAGCGCCAAACAGTTGATGCAAGAGATCAACCTGAAAAGACGCGATAAATACCGTGAAATTGCCAGTAAAAATAACATCTCCCTCCGTTCTGTAGAGGGGGTCGCAGGGCAAAAATTGATTGAGCGTGCCGATCCTGGTACCTATGTATTGTCACCCTCTGGGGGTTGGCTGCGTCGCTAAGCTTCGCGGAATATTTTTCCCCGCAATGCCACCACACCTGTTGGTGGTGTTGCGCAAGCTATGCCGGTAGCGATCGTTACCCTGCATGGCGCACAGAGCAAGGGTGGACCCCTCGCGGCGCGTTCAGGGCCGCTCTTGGGGCGGGGATAAATGCTGGGGCTGCACACGCTCCAACATATAGCGCAAATGTTGTAAATGGATGGGCTTGGTCAACACCTCGTCCATACCCGCTGTGCGACAGGCTTGCAAGCTATCTTTTAACACATCGGCGGTTAAGGCAAAGATCGGCGTTGCATGGTTAAGGCCGGTATGCGCCGCGCGGATTTTAGTGGTGGCCTGTAGGCCGTCCATAATCGGCATGCGTAGATCCATCAAAATCAGATCATAGGCCTGCTGCTGGGCCATCTCATAGGCTTGTTGACCATTGTTGGCACAATGCACCTGGTGCCCATCCTCCTGCAAAATACCTATGGCAACCTCTTGATTGATTGGATCATCCTCGGCTAATAAAATCTTTAACCCAGGCATGGCATCGGCGGCTTCCATGTGCGACTGGGCGGGCTTGGGTAGCTGCTCGATGGGCACTTGTCGCAGGGGTATCATTAAGGTGAACAGAGATCCCCCTTCTGTACGACGTTTGGCCCTTATGCTACCCCCCATGGCCTCTGCCAATTTGGCACTGATGGCCAAACCTAACCCTGTACCGCCAAAACGCCGGTTGATACTCTCATCCATCTGCTTAAAGGGTTCAAACAATCGCTCTAGGTGGGCCTCGTCAATGCCAATGCCCGTATCTGCCACGGCAAAGGCTACCCATGGGGCAGGGTCGGTTTCTCCGGTTAGAGCAACCTGTAGTGTTACTTCACCCTGTTGGGTAAATTTAATGGCGTTGCTCAGCAGATTATTAAGAATCTGACGCAGGCGGGTTTGATCCCCCCGGCAGGCTCTCGGTAGAGGCTCTTGAAGCTGGAGGTGCAGCTGCAAACCCTTCTCTTCGGCCTGGGAGTGGACAACGGCATAGAGCTCTTGCAGCATGCGCGGCAGATCGAACACCACCTCTTCGAGTACAAGCTGTTCGGTATCAATTTTGGAAAAATCCAACACATCGTTTAAAATGCCCAATAGCGCTTGGCTGGCCTGCTCGATCACCTGCGCTTTGTGGGCCACCTGCCGATCCAGCGGCATACGATTAAGCTGCCGACTGGTGCCGATAATACCGTGCAAAGGGGTACGGATTTCATGGCTCATGGTGGCTAAAAAAATACCTTTGGCGCGGTCGGCCCGCTGCGCCTGCTCCACAGCTTGGCTAAGGGCCTGCTCAGCCTCAGCCCGTTTATACACAAACAGCGCAAACGCTCGTGCCATACGGCTGATCTCGTCCTCGCCCGTTGCGACAATGGGCACACTTTTACCTTGCGCGTGGCTGGACATGGTGTCGTGTAGAGCAGCAAACCGTCCCAGCACATCACGCAACAGGTAACGTACTAATAAATACAGTATAATTAAAGATATCAAGGTTAATGTCACAACGATGATGATGCTCCAGCGCATCATGCTCTGCTGCTGCCGTGCTTGGTTGTTTACCTGTTGACGATAGGCGTCATAGAGCGCCTGGGTGGTTTCAGCAAATTGGGTGATATAGCGGCGGTTTTCTACCATGACCCCCTGACGCTGCCGATCCGCCAGTAACCACTGGGGAATCTGCGCCAAATAGTTTTGCACCATGCTGTTTAGGGTTTCTAGCATGGGCTGCCACTGTTCCCGCTGTTGGGGATAGTGTTCCAATTTCTCCCTCAGATTGGCAAGGGCATGGTCTACTTGGGCTTTACGTTTTTCAAATAAGACCTCATGACGGGCTTCACCGGCCCATAACAGGTGGCCGATTAATACACGATCTTGACTCTGCGGGTAATGGCCCAGGGAGGGTTGATCAAGAAGGGTGCTTTGCAGCTGCGTATAGTGCTGCATTATCTGTTGTATCTTGTGACTTTTAGCGTTCTGCAAGGCCAAAATACGTCCCTGTAACCTGTAGAGCTGCCGTACCGAATCACCCAACGATTGATAGACCTGCTCGACCCGATGGACCAATCCTGCTTGCCTGCCCGCCGTACGCAGGGTCAATGTAAGTTGCTGAAACAGGGTTAGTTGGTTCTCCAATAGCTCATTCTGGACTTCCAAACTTTGGCGATCAGCCGCCAACAACAAGGTGTCGGCGATATGGCCCACCCGCTCGCTCTGTCGATTAAGATCTGCCGCAATCAGTAGCTGTACCTGATCATGTTGCCATGTCTGCTGAAAACCCCACTGAAATTTATACAGGGCTAACAGCGCCAACAGACTCATGACCAGTACCAACAGCACTAACAGAGCGATACTGCGCCTAAGACGACGGGCGATGGTATAGCCTAAAAGATGCTTTTTAACGGAAGGGGGGAGCATAGAACAGTCCCCCACGGGACCAAGGGCGGTTAAGCAATCTTGGCATCTGCAAGCTAGATTGCGCCCCCAAATGACGTGCAAACAGCTCCCCGTAGTTACCAACGGCCTCAATCATGCGCCGCGCCCAGCCACGGGAAAGCCCTACAAACTGGCCGGGATCATCTTCTGATCCCAAAAGACGTTGCACCTCGGGATCACTGAGGCGCTCACGATTTTGTTTTAAGGCGTCGCGGGAGACACCCTTTTCATCTGCAACCAGCAGGGCCTGTACCACCATGCGCACGATACGCTGCCAACGCTCATCATCGGCCCGTACCATGGGCGCCAAGGGTTCACGGGATAGCGTTTCAGCAAAGACCACATAGTCTTGATCATTGCTGGCAGTGGTTTTTAAATTGGCCGTCAAAGCGATACGGTCATCGGTTATAAGATCACAACGGTGTTCGAGAAAGGCGGTGATGATACCTTGCTGATTTAGGGCTAAGTAGTTAAAATTTAGATTATTGCGTTGAGCATATTCCTGCAAGTTAGCGTGGGATGTCGAGTTGGGCTCCACACACACCGTGGCCTGATTGGCCTGCGCCAAGGTGTGCCAACGGGTATCTTTACGGGTCGCGATCGCTTGACCATCATAGAGATAGATTGCCGGAAAACGCACTTGGTATTGATACTCCCGCGAAAGGGTCCATGTGGTGTTGGACATAACCACATCCACCTGCAACTCGGTTAGCGCCTTAAAGCGGGTCGCGGGGGTCACTTGTATAAAATGGACGGCACGTGCATCATCCAGCACCGCCACCGCTAAAGCTCGGCACCAATCGGCAAAAAAACCATGCCATGCACCATCCGGCTGCTGCTGGGAAAAAGCAGGCGTACCTGTCATAACCCCGCAGTTCAGCAGACCCCGCGCACGCACCTTATCCAAGGTATCAGAGGCTGGCGCAGCTTGGGCGGGCGCACCAACCACCACCAACAACAGGACGCCCACTATCCAGACCAATCGTATCACGGAGATTCCTTGATCACGGTAATTGACCTATTACTGAGACGGTCGTGGATCTAACTTATCAGACTTTCAGGCATTATCATATATTCAGGTTATACTATTGTCAAAATAACTGATTTATCGAATAAAATGTTTGCCTTACCCGTCTATATGATAATCATAAAGTTGTTGTTATGCGTCAAAAAAGGGGGGCATATCCATTATCATGGTTATGCCCCCCTTGCTTAGCAAAGTATGTTTTTTATTGGCTCAAGCTGGTCTGGAGACGCTCCAACCGCTTGCTGTCACCGTAACCCTTTTTCAGGATCTCTTCGGCCCGGTTTAGGTAGTTACGGGCTTTTTTCCAATGTTTTAAACCAATGTCCCGATCCACCAAATCCATATAACCATCGGCAATACGGGCGATACCCTCCTGTGCGGAACCATTGCGGCTATCGACCTTGAGCACCTCTTGAAATTGATCATAGGCGTTTTGGTTGGCAGGGGTCGTAAAGAACCTTTTTTTCAGATACTCCATACCACGGCTGAGGCTGGCTAAGATAACCTTGCCCGAGGCTTGACGCTGTGCGGCGATCACCGACCGACCGGCACCCCGTACATCACCATAGCTCTCAATCCAACGTTGGATTGACGCTTCAGCCTGCACCAACTCATCATCACTTAACCGTCGCCCCAAAATGGTCCGCAATTTTTCGGCCTCATCCATACCATTGCGGGCGGCTAAATCCAGCCACATAAAGCTCTCAACATAGTTGATCGGTGCGCGATTTTGCTGAAAATACATCACCCCCAAATTAAATTGAGCCAACGGGAAATTTTGGTTGGCGGCCCGTGTAAACCATTTGAGTGGGGCATCTTTATCTTGATCGGGACCACGCTGCTTAAAATACATCAACCCCAGATTATATTGAGAGAGGGGATGCCCCTGGCGGGCCGATTTTTGAAACCAATCAAAAGCCGCTTGGTCATCCTGCTCTGTACCCTTGCCGGTAAGATACATGTTCGCCAAATGAAACTGCGCGGCCGCATGCCCCGCCGTGGCCGAGGTATAGAACCAACTGTAGGCTCCATTGAGATCCTGCGGCACCCCTTTACCCTCGGCTAAAATCAACCCCCATCGATATTGCGCTTCGTGATCGCCATCCTGAGCACGGGTTTTTAACCCTTGCAGCTCCACAGGTAATGCCTCTGCTGAAGGCGTTTGTGCCTCCGCAAGGGCCGCTCCAAACAGCAGCAGGGTGATCATCAAAGGGATTGTTAATATACGCAATAACATGGCGTTCTCACCGTTTGTGGAGTCCACGGGGGGATGTTTACAACTCTGCACCCATAACTAAGCTTACTATTTTTAGCTATTTTATAGGCTTTTTGCTAGGGATGGCTGTGTTTTACCACCAATCAGTGACCACATTTATCGACCCTTATCGCTTAACCACTGGGCCGCTTGCGCCCGCGCTTGGGCAATTTGTGCCCCTTTTAACTGCATGGCGACCTGTTCCCGCGCGGCATCAGCCCCCTTATAGTGCTGCTGCCATGCCAGATGAAACCATTGATAGGCCGCGATAAGATCCTGTTTTACCCCACTTCCCATGCTGTAACGCACCCCCAGATTATACATGGCCGTGGCGCTTCCCCCTTGGGCCGCTTGGGTATAGAGAGCCACCGCCTGCTGCTCATCCCGGGGGGCCCCGACCCCATGGGCCAACAGATAACCCAAGTTTACCGCCCCTCGGGTGTCTCCCTGGGCCGCTGCCTTGCGGTACCAATCCACCGCCACGGCGACATCGCGTACACCACCGCGCCCCTCTTCCCACATGAGTGCTAAGCGAAATTGGGCCTCGGCATGCCCCCCTTGGGCGGCCTGCTCATACCAATGCCGGGCCATGGCCCCATCGGCCTGCACCCCTTTACCCTGCTCCAACATCTGGCCCAGCGCCAGCGCAGCCAGCAACGATCCACTCCGGGCTGCCCGCTCATACCATTGGGCCGCCTGCGCACCATCCCTGGGGATGCCCTCCCCCCGCGCCAGATGGTCGCCCAGATAGTATTGAGCCCGCCCGTCACCCAGCTCCGCCGCTTGGCGAAAGAGCTGCACGGCCTGACGGGCATCACGCTTAACCCCTAAGCCGGCACGATATTTTAGCGCCAAGGCAATCATCGCCTTAGGCTCACCCTGGGCGGCGGCCAACCGGTACCAATAAACCGCCCCCTCCTCATCCACCGCCCGCCCCAATCCCTGGCTGAGCAGATAACCATACAGGCTTTGGGCCAGCCCATCCCCACCACGCGCCGCCTTTTCCAACCAATACCCAGCCCGTTTGGGATCTTTCTCCACCCCACCCTCACCTTCCAGGTAGAACTGGCCCAGCATACGTTGCGCCTCTACATGGCCACCCACCGCCGCACTCTGCACTTCCTGCCACGGTAAAGCGGCCCCATACAGACCACGTGGTATGCACAGCATGAGGATCAACATCCAGCGATACATCGCTACCCTTTCCTGTAGAGCATGCTTAAACCCACCACCCCAGCGTACCCGTTGGCCCTACGTACCCCCTTTTTTTACCACACTATTGCAGGGTTTGGCACTGTTGCAGGGTTTGGCACTGTTGCAGGGTTTGGGCATCTTTGCACTTGGCCCCGCAGCCATACCCTGCCACATTGAGCGGCTTGTTGCGCGGGTTATCTCCCGTTAAGCCATGGCATAACGGGCTTTCTGGGCCTGTGCGGCTTGGGCGGTTTCGGCATCATAGGCTTGACCGGCCCATAACATATCGTAGGCGATCTCCTCATTACCGTTTTCACACAGCTCCAACACCTTGGCAAACAAGGGTTGAAACGTTTCGCTACGGTGCGAAGACTCATGCTCGGCATAGGAACGCCAAAAGGTGATGATCAACGCCTCCCGCCCCTGTAGTGGCGAGACCACGGCCTGCCCCACATCACTGCCCTCATTGGAGATTTTGCCACTGTTCATGGTTACCATACCCCCTACAAAACCGGTGGTGCTATGGTAGGTTTTCACATTCTCACACAGCTCCGCCACCCGCTCTTGCAGATCATCGGCACTGTATTGAGGCTTTAATAAAACCCGATTAATGGTGATGACACCATCATGGGGAAAGTTGGGAATCAACGTCATGGTTGTTTCTCCTAAGCGATAACACCTTGGCTGGGTGTCAGTGAGTCTCTATATTAGCATTGAGTAATATAGTACCATAATAGTTCCCTATAAGCCCCCTACACACAAAAGGGGACCTTGGTTAAGGTCCCCTTTTGTCGATCCACTGGTGCTGCTGGGTGGTACTATTCGTTGGGCCAAAAATAGGGATCGACCAGATCATCCACACTGTACGGGCAGCTATCGGGCACCTGTGTCCTGGCTTCTCGTGCAATGGCGGGTTTGAGCTGTCGATAAACCGCATTGAGATCCAAACGATCCATCAAATCGGATTCATTTTCTTGCAGCGTTGATTCCATCTGGTTACGTAAGTTACTGATGGCCAATCGCCACATTAAACTGCGCTTTTCCGGTTGGTGTTCCCAACGCATCAAGCAACCCATTAGGGTTGTCACCTGCTGGTTTATATGACCTTGTGTATGCATGGTTCATCTCCATGTGAACATCGCATCCTCTACTTTTAAGTGGCAACACCCCACGGGCAACCGTGAGCGTTACGCTGAAAGCACAGGATGCGACTGCAATTCGCCAGAAACAATAAACAGTCCCCTGACGGATTCAAAGGTGTGGCCTAACACGCCCAGCGGTTGGGTCGCGTAGGTCCATCGGCCCTGCTTGTACCCATCACGGTGGGCAGACGAGCAGTGACACTCTCACTCCTTGCCTCCCATAGTCCAATTTCTCTGCCAACTTTGTGCTATGCTCTAAAATTCATTCTTATCCATTTGAAATAATAATTAAAAAATATCACTCTAAACTGAGCTATCCCACCATCAGGTCGGGTCGTATGCCCCTCCCCCCCCGGGATAGGTGGAAAAAATCGTCTCCCCCAGGGGGTAAAATAGGCCACCTTGAGCAGTTCCTCGCTGCCTATGTAAACAAATATTTACAGACAACGAATGATAACACTGGTTCAAATACCCCATGAAAACCCAAGCTTTGGCGCATGCTCTCCTTAACTGTATAGGATTGTTTACAGTATGCATGTGGATTAAACAGGGTCAAAATTCTGTCTCTGTCATGATATCTCCATGTTTACGTTTGATATTTGTAATATTGACGGGATTGGCCTCCCCCTTGCGGTAGTCAAGGGTGTGGGTCGCCTACAGCGCACCACCAAACCAAGGAGCCAACCCATGTTCAGACAGTTATGGCACCAAGCTCGGCAAACGATCGCGCAAGGCTGCTGTGTGTGGCATGCGCTGGTTATGGCTCTGGCGGTGATGGTGTTGGGACAGGGTACGCCAGCTGTGTCAGCCCCCCCTCAGCCGTTGGCAACACAGCGGGCTCTCTACGCAACCACCCTTGTATCCCGCTTATATGACCCTATGCTGAGCCAACGGGGCGTGGTAGGCGAAGGGCGTTGGCATCATCGTAACCCCTCCTTATATGGAGAGGCACAGCGGCGGGATGTTCCCCGACACACCCCGCCCCTCTACACAGGTGTGGAACCTGCTAACCGGCATCGCTAGTCATCCCACTTGGGCAGCGGCTACCCCCCATGTGGGTAAACCGTCTAGCGTTGTTGCGTGACCGCAACGACCCACCCCTATCCCACCCAAGCCGCATCTTTAAAAATAAGCGGTACGGTGTCAGCAAGGTGTTCGCACACACAAGGGTTTTTGTCCGCAAAGAAACAAGGTGGGGCCATCCCACCTTTTTTCTATGGCGGGTATGAAAGGGTCTGCCCTCTATGGATAGGTCATGGCATACTACAACCGATACACCCTACTCTCGACCCAAACAGAGGTTATCTATCCCCGCCATGACCGCTGCACTGCATAGCCAACGCCCCGCTGCGGAAAAGGCTTATCGGTTGGATGATACCCTACACCATGCCAAACTGGTGCTTACCCGCGATGTGGTATTGGACGGCATCACCTATCTAACCGCCGGCTCTGACTTAGAGTCTCGCACCATTGTTCGTCTGCTCAACCTGGGCATTGATCAGGTCTACGCCCAACCCAGAATTGCCGAGCGCATTAAACAGTGTGCCTCGCGCTTGGATGCCATGTTTGACGCCACCCGTGCGGTGATTTTTGCCGAAGGGGTAAAATCGACCCGTGATGCCCTGGAGCTGCTCAAACGCAAGGGGCGGCTTGATCTGCAACCCTTTAAGGAACAGATCGGCAGTTTGCTCGAAGAGATCATGGATCATTACACAGAATTTGCTGCCGAAAGCATCAAAGAGCTCAGTGAACATGATGAACCCACCGTGGTGCATGGGGTAGAGACCGCCCTGCTCTGTGTCGAGCTGGCCAAGGGTCTACAATGGCCCAAAGAGCGTCTGATTCAAGCTGGACTGGCGGGTATGCTGCACGATGTGGGTAAAGCGGCGGTGAGTAAAGAGATTCTCTCCCATCAAGGCCCCCTTACCGATCTGCAACGGCAAGAGGTCGAACGCCATGCCCTGATTGGCTACCTCATGCTCAGCAATAATGAGCAGTTACACGATCTACCGGCGTTCTGTGCGGGAGCCCACCATGAGAGCTTTCAAAGCGGTATGCCGGGTTACGGCATTCTTAGTGATTTTAGCGAGCTGCAAGGGGACCCCCGGCAACGCTACACCCCCCAGGAACAAGCCCTGGCGCAGTTGGTCTGTATTGCTGATGTCTATTCGGCCCTGCGCCAGGGATATACCCTAAAAGGACCGGTCTCACCCCTGGAGACCCTCATTGAGATGAACCGTATGGCCGCGAGCGGGCGGTTTAATCCGGAGTTTTATCGGGTATGGTATACCACCTTCAAGCGCCAACACCGGTTGCTGTTGCAAAAGGGTTTGATGATCGCTATGCCCCCCCAGTTAGAAGGGGCGCTGCACCGAGCCGATGGTACCCCCTTTGTGCTCCCCCAGCATGAAGCACGCATTAGTTTTGAGGAGATTGGGCGCTTGCAAATTTTGCCCAAACTGCTGGCCATAGGCTGCAAACTACCGGAGCTCAAGCGACACAACGGCATAACCTGCCACCTATTGGAACGGGCAGGGGTGGCCCTGGATACCGCGCAACTGCAAGAGATGGGCATCACCCTGCACAAGCCCGTGCATTATAACCTGGTGTTGGTGGATACCGACCATGTGGAACAGATACAGTGTTTGGTGATAAAGCAGGGTGATAGCCTCAAGGATCTGCATCTGGCTGTTGGCCATAAACGTTTGGATAACATCCAACAACAGCTTTTGGAACTCCGCAACCTACCCATTGATTTTAAACCACTTATCGGCTGCCCCGTTTAACCCTATACCGCCGACCCTACCGCCCTGTTTAGGTGGTCTGATCCAACTGTTCATAATAACGCAGTCGCTTAAGCAGCCATTGGCGGGTAATGCCCAACTGTTGGGCCGCATGGGTACGGTTATGGTTATGTTGCTGTAGGGCTGTCTCAATCAGGTGTCGCTCAAACAGCACCATCTGTTGCGCCATAGGGAGATGGGGATGCAGGGGAAAAACCGCCGCCGTTGGGGTCAATAGTGAGCCTGACAGCGGCAGAGTCGAACTCTCCAACGCAGGGGGCACCGGGCTACTGTGGCGCAGCTCAGGAGAACAAGCGGCTAAGCCGATGGATGCCCCATCTGGCGTAAGGGCCACCAAACGTTCCATCTCGCGGCGCAACTGGCGCACATTGCCGGGCCAATGGTAGCGCTCAAAGCGTTCGGCAACCTCTGGATTTAAACCAGGAACCTTTTTGCCAAAGCGCTGGTTAATATCCCGCAAAAAGGCCCGCGCCAGGGGTAAAATCTCCTCTCTTCGCTCCCGCAAGGGGGGAATGTGAATATCCACCGCAAACAATCGATAAAAGAGATCTTCGCGAAACCGCCCCGCCGCCACCTCTTGCCGAATATCCTTATTGGTGGCACTGATCACCCGAAAATGGTAAGGCACGCTCTTCTGCCCACCAAGACGTTGCCCCTCTTGCTCTTGTAAAGCGCGCAGAAATTTTGGTTGAATGGAGAGGGGCAAATCGGCAATTTCATCCAAAAACAGAACCCCCCCATTGGCTGCCTCAAAATGGCCTTTTCGGCTACCTACAGCACCGGTAAAGGCCCCCTTTTCGTAGCCAAAAAATTCACTCTCCGCCAGGGATTCTGGAATGGCCGCACAGTTAACCGCCACAAAGGGTTGCTCTCCCTCGGTGCTGTTATCATGGATATAGCGGGAGACCACCTCTTTACCCGTGCCATTTTCCCCGCTGATAAAGACATTCACCGGCACCGCACTTAGGGTATTGGCCAAGGTAAACACCTCGCGCATGACCGCACTTTCGGCGACCACCCCAACACTGCGGATGGTCACATCCACCGGCGGCGGGGGCTGGCTGGGCTGCCCCGGCTGGGTAACCAACGCGCCAGTAACCAACAGGTTATCCAGTGCCTGACACAAATTTTCAGCACCGGGTTCCAAACGGGTCAAATCCGCCGCCGTAAACTGTGCCTGCTCGCCAAAACGCAACAGCTCAATCACCCCCAATACCCGCCGCCTGACCCGGCTGACCAGCGGCATACAGAGACGTGCTTGGTGTCCTGGTTGACGGGTAATTAAGGCTTGATGGCTCTCGATACAAGCAGGGATGGTACTGCCGCTCTCCAATGTTATGGGCTCTCCATGCAGGGGGTTGGCAAGCATGCGATACCACTGGTTTGCTTCCAACAGATAGAGCTGCACCGCATCACAATGCATCGCGCGGGGCAGACTCTCCAGATAGAAACTGGTGAGCATGGTATAGTCATGCCGCTCCCCTGCGGCTGGTCGTTGTTCCAGCTCTGCTTCCAGTTGGAGAAGTCCCTCTAAAAACTCGGCATCATCCATGGGCTTGACCCTGTTGACGGTTTGCTCGGGTCTTTATCTTACGGGTTTATGGAGGGCTGGGTAAAGCATGGGGTTTGACCCCACCCGCTGCTTCGTGGTAGGGATGCTCGTAGGGTATGTGCGATTACCCGTCTATCCATACAGAGCCCGCGTGCTTTGGGGCAGAAAGATTTTCCATGTTACGTGTCGTGTTACGCTATACACTGCTGCTGTTGGTGATGGTGGTTGCCCTGTTACTCTATATGGCCCAAAGCCCTTTTCCCGATGGTGTGCTCAGGGTAGCCTTGGATGCTCCCATGGATAACTACAGCCGTCCCATGACAAGCCTATGGCAAAAAAACCGCTATTTTGCTTGGCGCAGCAGTCAGGGCATGCTGTTTATCGGACAACGCCAGCAAGATGGACAGTTTGAAGCCACCCAACTGGGGGATACCCTACCCCATCAGCGTCAACCGATCTTGCATGTGGTGCAATCTGGCCCCCACGCTGGGATCGTCGTGGTGGCCTATCACGATGCTCAGGGCCATCTATTGGTGCAACAGACCCGACGTCCCGCCGATACCCGCGCTTGGAACCCACCCCAATTGGTGGTGGATGAAGAGGTGACCCACATCAACCTTTTAGAAAACCCCGCAGGAGAGTTGCTGCTTGTCTACCAACAACCACTGGGGGAACAGAACCAGATCTTTATACGTTTTTCCCATGATGGCGGTCGCCAATGGGGCAGTGCCACCCTGCTGGCACACCATAGCGGAACCCAAAAAGATCAACTGCTGGTCGCGGGCACACCTTTAGCGTCAGGCTACCAGATCAGCCTATTTATGCTACAACCCCAAGCAGCGGCCCAGTCGCTACACCTGCTGCAAGGGGTGATCCCCACCGGCAGCCGTAGCTGGCAACCGATAGAAAACAAACCTTTAACAAAGATATTGGCCACTCAACCCAACACCCACTATACCCTGCAAGATCTGCGGGTTAATGGTGCGTGGTTACGCTTGTTGTGGCGAGATGACACCCTGGGTGTGGGTCACTGGTTGGGTTGGCACCAAGGCGAGGTACATCTGCATAATCTTGGCGCCGTTGCCGCTGCGCCCTGTGGCATGACACTGCCCCAAAATCCCTTGGAGGTTACCCTGTTACGGAAGGCGCAAGTGCAGCAAATCTCACTACAGGATAACACCATGCAGGTGGTGCATGTGGCCCCCGCTCAATTGGGCAAGGGGTGCCACATGTATGGCATCCCGGATGGGGAGGATTTGGATCTGCTGCTTTCCCACCAGGCGGCACCCAATCGCCCATCTGCCTTGCTGGGGCTCTCTTGGCGACGGTTGGAACAGCCTTAGGGGGTTTACCACGCCATAGATCTACCCTGTTTGAGCGTGTCACTTTTCAAGCCGCCCATCAGGATTGATCCAATCACCCCAAATTACGCGCCCAGAACACCGGTTTGCATCCTACGATTAAGCTGCCATAATGGGGGAAACAACGCTTTTTAGATAACCATGGAGGGGAGGGTTTACATGTTAACCCTGCACAAAGAGGTTCAAGAAGGGGTGGTGATCCTGATATTGGAGGGGCGCTTTGATGTCAGCAGCATTGAAACCTTTCAAGAAGCCTACGCCGATCAACCCCCTGGCACCATCTTTAAGATCCACCTAGATAAAGTAACCTACATAGACAGCGCCGCCTTTGGACTGTTCCACGCCCTAAAACAGCATTTAGGCAATCTGGGACGGGTGATGCTCTATAATCCTTCCGACGAAGTGACCCATGCCATTCAGGTCCTTGGCGCGCATCGTTCCTTTGAGATTATGCGGTTTACAACCCACAAGCCACTTATGCATCACGGCGATGATGACGGTTTTTAAAGGCAGCCCGTTATCTGTCCAGGGTGGTGCCACGCTGAATAACCCACTGCTAGAAAGCTTACGCAGAGGCATCTAACGGTATGTCGCTGCCCTTTTATTCTTCTTTCTTTTGGGGTGGCTGCGCACTGGGTGGGGTTAACTCCGTGTAACGCTGTTGACACCCTTTGCAAATATAGAATGGACGATAGTTTTTAAAACCACTGGGGGTGTTGATCCAGCCACAATAGGGACAGGAGCGTATATCCGCACCTTGAATCTCCAGATCAAAATTGTGTTCCATAGGATGCTCTTTCATACATTGTAGGCAATAACAAGCCCGTAGTGTGCCCAATAACCCACGATAATGCTACCGCAATCGGTTAACCCTTTGCTTTGGTACATAACGGTTTAATTGACAGGACGGTTGATTTGGTCATAATGGATTATACTGTTCCATGTATATATCGACCATTGCTGCGGGGTAACGGGGGTAGTTATGCATAAATTTACATTGGCCAAATTTTTAGCGCGTCACGCCTTGATTGGCTTTTTCATGTCCGCCATATTGGTAACCGCCATGGTTTATTGGGATTTTCAACATATGGGAACCCTCATTCTAAGCTCAGCGGCACCCGCTTTGGTGTTGGGCGTACTGACCTTTTTTGTGGGTCTAACCCTGGCCAGCGCCCAAATGGCCATTGCGGTTATGCTGCTGGCCGAGCCCGAGGATAATGGCACAAGAGGCAAATTTATCGGTCTGGTGGTTGACTGGCTTACCCCACCCCGCCCCATGGTGCCGGTGCCGGTTAAGGCCAATCGACACCCCCCACAACGCTGAAGATTGCGCGAGCCCGGATAGATCACGCTCAGCAACCCCTTGCTGTTGTCGTTTATGGATTGGTAAACCAACCACCAACCCCGTCTACACACAACCGTTTGGGTTGTTTTCCCACTAAAAAGCCCCCATGTTGATCCCATGGGGGCTTTTTTTATCCTGTGCCGTCACTCGGGGGTTAGATGATCCCTTTGCTCCTGAAATGGTCAGAATATTCATGGTCTGTCCGCATAATATGGTCCAGGAACTCACCTTTTAGGAACGTTAACACCTCTTCTGTAATGTGCGACTCCTCTTGTAGCATACGGCGATTATAATCCGCCACCTGATCCTCCAGTTTGGTATGCTGGGCTTTGTGCGCCTGCACACCGGGGTAGTTTGACTCGGTCATCATCTTTTCTTCACGGCGGAAGTGGATCAGGGTGTAATCCGTCAGTGCCCGTAAGACACGCTCAAGTGCTGTTTTGCTTTGACCGGCCCGATGAGCCAATTCCAGGCGGTTGATATAACTTACCAAACGCCGGTGATCTTGATCGAAAATCTGTACACCCACACTCATATTGGGTTTCCATACTACCGCGATAGGTTCGGCATCGACCTCTGGCCCAACAAAAATGGCATCCAAATTTTCAAACAGATTGATCCGGTAGGCATTAAAATCAGCAAACAGCTTGTTGGCCTGTTCCAGATTGCCGGCATTGCTGGCCTTTACCACCTCTTTAGCCAGCTCATGGATGCGCTCATGCACTTTGACGGCCTCTTGCCACACGGGGGTTTGTCCAAATTGCTCTTGTCCCTCACGGTCCATCCACTTACCCAACTCGCAATGATGGGCATCGGTCACCTCCTCCGCACGCATGGCGGTGCGCCGCATAATGACGTGGCTCAAACGGGTTAACCAGTTAAGATGCGCTTTTTTAACCCCTTCAACATCAAAGGGAGCCTCGCCCCAGTTCAGCGCAATCATGGTGGTATTTAGATTTTCCGTGCTGTTGCTAACCATATCAACCAAGGTGCCAAATTGTAGTACAGAGGCCTCCATATAGCGGGATAGATCCTTTACCTCGCTCATGTTTTGTTCCACATTCGTGACCCCGGTAGAGACCTCCTGGGCCACGAGGAATAGCTGTTCAATCTGCTGTTTGGCCCGTTCACTGGCCGCCGTCACTTCATGGGTTGCGTGGGCCGATGCCGCCGCCGAGTTGGCAATACGCTCGACCCCTCCCGCCGCCATGCTGGCAGATTGTGCGACCTCGGTAGCTGCTGAGGCCAACTCTCCGGCCATGCCACTGGTGGTGTTTGAAGCCTCACGTACCGCCTCGACAGAGTGGTTGATTTCTGTAATGGCCAATGTTTGCATGGCCACCGCTTCAGCAATTTCCATATTGGCGCTGTTGATGTTCTGAACGATCTGCTCCACATCACCAGTGGCATCGTAGACAACGCGGGTCTGTTTTTGGATGGCATTAATCTGGTCGGCAATGCTTTGGGTTGCACTGGAGGTCTGGGTAGCCAGCTCTTTGACCTCATTTGCCACCACAGCAAAACCTTTACCGGCTTCACCTGCCCCGGCGGCCTCAATGGCAGCATTGAGCGCCAGCATGTTGGTTTGCTCGGCAATGGCGTTAATCAGCTCCACCACTTTGCCAATCTCCTTGGTGTAACCAGAGAGGTGCTCAATGGCTTCACGGGTTTCATCCGACTGCTGACTGGCCCGGTCCGATTCGCTGCGGGCATGCTGGCAGCGCTGAGCCACCCCACCCAAGGCGTGGCGCAACTCTTCCACCGCCGTATTGACACTGACCATGGATTGGCTAACCTGCTCAATATTGCGCTGCATACCCCCTACGTTCATGGACATTTGCTCAGCGGCGGCCGCCATGGTGGTTACGTTACTGGATACGGATTCTGCATCGTTCGCTACTTCATCCATGCTATGAGCCAAATCACCAGATTGCAGCGCAATGTTATCCATGTAGGTGTTGGTCTCTTTGACCGCTTGATGGATTTTAGCGACCACTTCAACTTGGTGTTGCGTCTCTTCATCCGTCTGGTTGGCCCTGCTGCGAATGGCCGTGGCATCTTCCGTTAATACCGTCTTTACCTCACCCAACTGCCGTACGGCGGCGGTTAAGCTTTCAGCTTGTAGAGAGACCCGTCGCAGTGTCGAGGCAAGGCTGTGTACCATCTTGTTAAAGTTGCCACCGATAGCACCCAACTCATCGGGTTTAGTGGCGATGGCCAAGCGACGGGTTACATCGCCCCCCGTTATACCGCCAATCTCTTCGGCAATGTGAAAAATGCGCTTAACAAACCGCGCAATCAACAGGGCATAAGCCAATCCAGCGAACAACATTAAGATAAGAATAATCACGATCAGTCGGGTGATCATCTGTTGCTGATTGGCCAGCACCTTGCGATGGTCCAATTGGTAGACGGCAACCCCCACTGGGGCACCGGAGAAATCACGGATGGAATGGTAAGCCAAAGTGTGCTGTTTATGCGCGCGCTTTTGGTCACTCTGCATGGCCGATAATAACGCCTCGGGTTCAACCAGATCGGCAAGAAACCCCTTCGTTGAACCGGTATAGACAAATTTACCGGCCCGCTTAGGATTGGATTTCTCCAATTTTTTTGCAATGGACAGGTAACGGTCATGCAGCAAAATGGCCAGCTCTTCGGTGGCCAACACCTTGGATTTTTTCATAACCTCTGCCATAGGCAGCAGAGTTTCTAGGGACCCAACCTGCACACCGGCATCGTTCATAATGGGGGCTATCCCCCTAAGCACAAAGCCACCGCGCCCAATTTCAATGCCTTTTAGCGGTTTACCCTGCACATTGATCTGCTGCACCGTATTGCGAAAACTGGAGAGGTCATCTCCACCGGTACCATTCCATATGCGCAAAAATGAGCGTACAGGGGGCAGGTGAAAATGCACCCGGAACTGTTTCATCCCGGTTATCTGCTCCACCGTCTTTTTAATGGGCGCCATATGCTCAGCAAGCAACTTGCGCGCGGCCGCTTCGTCACTGGTCTGTAATGTGTAAGCCTCTTTAACCTGGGGAAGATTGGCGATGATAGCCGATGCCAACAGTGCAGTATTACTCATACGCTCAATATTTTGATCAACAGAGACCATCTTAGCGGAGATCTGTTCGTCGAGTAGAATATGCGTGTTTTGTTGCAATGCCGTACTTGAGACCTGTAAAACCACCAGTGCAGTGACGACCAATAAAAGGATTACTGGCGTGATTAGTTTGGTCTTTAGCTTCATCTTTGTCTCCAGATATCCATCTAGATGCTTTTCTTAACATTTTCAATAGGCGTTCTTTATGCTAAACTTATATTTAGCAAGAACGCGAATTATACCCATTTACTTGTTGGTTAGGTTTCTATTGAGAGAATAACCCCAATTTGTGTAGAAAACAAATATATTTCTATGATGTTATACTATTAACACGCGTCATCTTAAAATCGTTAGGCTTTTTTGTAAGTCTTTCCACATAGAGCGGATAATTTGCTTAGAGGATTCTGCTTTTTTGGTGTGATCTCTTGCAGACATATCGTATTAAATCATAATATTACGATTTTTTGGCAGGCACGCCACAAGAAGCATCAAGGTGTTCTTCATCACCGTGTTAAAGGGATTATGGCATGGGAGAAGACGAGATCTCTTCGCTATAAAACGCAAAACGGCCACGGGTCAAACCCTTGGTACGGTAAAGGGCCGTATTACTGTTTCTCGCGAGCTCGGGATAAACCGTACCGTCTGCGGGACTGACCGCAATACCAATGGTGCAACCGATTGAAAGATTATGATCGCGAATGAGGAAAGATTCGTCAAAAAGATGAAGTATTGTTTCGGCAAGCTGCGCCAATTCAGTACGGGTGCGGCTATGGGGTAGAATAATCGCAAATTTATCCCCGACCAAATGCGCCACCGTATCACTGGGGGGTAAGTGCCGACGCAGACGTTTACCAACCTCCACCAGTAACAGATCCCCCACATCGTGACCTATGTTGATGTTAACCTGTTTAAAATGGTCCAAATCAATAAAAAAAAGCCCTATACGTTCTTGCTTATGAGCTGCGACCGCCAAGATATGCTCTAAACGATCCTGAAACAGGATACGGTTAGGCAGCTTGGTTAAAGGATCGTAGAAAACGTTCTGTTTGGATCGTTCGATTTCACCCCTTTGTTTGGTAATATCCAAGAAAATACCCACATAGTGGCTTACCTGACCGTAAAGATTGTGTAACGCATTGATGGTCAGCCATTTGGGGAAAAGCTCACCATTTTTACGACGATCCCACATCTCCCCTTCCCAATGGCCTGTCTGTTGCAGAAGGTGCCACAGCTGCTGATAAAAGGTTGGATCGTGACGCCCTGATTGAGTGATGGCTGGACTCTGACCAATCACCTCTCCCCTACTGTAACCGGTGATTTCTTCATAGGCAGGATTGATATCGGTTATGATACCTTGGGCATCGGTGATAACAATGGCCTCGCTGGTACACTCAATAATCTGTTTGGCTAACTGTAGACTATCCTCAGCTTTTTTCCGCTCAGTAATATCCTGCACGGTACCTGAAACCCGAATGGGTTTACGGTTTTGATCATAGGTGACCTCTCCCAGCATCACCACGGAACGCAGATCACCATTGGCACGGCGTAGTCGAGCTTCCATTTCAAAAGGGATCTCTGGATTGGCGAGTGCGCGTGTAACCATCTGCTCTAAAGATTTCATATCCTGTGGGTGCGTACGGCTTAAAATATCTTCAAAAGTTGGTTCAAAGCTTTGCAGCGGTTCGCCAAAAATACGAAATGTCTCATCCGACCAGTGCATGCGGCCATTTTCGAGTTCCCATTGCCAACTACCTAGGTGAGCGATCGCTTGGGCATGGGCCAGATTTGCTTGGTTACGCAGCAGGGCCTGCTGAAAGCTTTTGAGCTCGGTAATATCCATACCTACCACCAAAAACCCGCGCCGGTTATTACTTTCCACATCCCACACCTGGGTTATGGAGAGACGCACTGGAAAGGTCGTACCATCTTGACGGCGGTAGCGCCATTCGCGCTCGTCCGTCCTATTTTGAGCGGCTCGGGAAAAGAGCGTCTGTAGGGGTATGCTCAAATTTTGCGTATCACCCTCTGTCACGGGTAGGTGGCGATGCTGTAGTTCCATGGGGTCATGAAAGGCATCCAGTGTTAAGCGGTAGATGACCTCATGGTCCGCATAACCCAGCTTATGTTGAGCCGCTTTGTTAAATTTAATCACGGTGCCCGCTGCATCAGTGGCGATAATCATGGCATCCGCGCTTTCTAAAATGGCCTCTTGTAAATCGTTGAGCAAACGCAATTCAGCCGCCGTACGGGTACGCTCTTGCAGCTCTATTTGCAACGCTTGCGTACGCTCATTGACTAAGCTTTCCAAGTGACGGCGGGTTGCGGTGATCTCCTTATGCATATGGTCAAATTTTTCCCCCAGTTGGATGATTTCTACAATGGTGGTACCCATTTTGGTCCCCATGGGCGGGGCCGGATCATCCCCTTTGGTGACGGCATCAACTTGGCGTGAAAGTGCCATCAGTGGTCTAACCAGCCGCTTTTGCCCCCAGTAGTAGAGGGTCACACTCAAGAGTAAAAGCAGCAAGATACCCACTATCAAGGTCTCTCTAAAGAGTTTAGAGCGGGCTTTGATAAGGGGTTTTTGGTCCATGACCAGTTCAATGGTCAGACCCAATTCACCCAAGATTTTACGGCTACTATAGCCATTTTCCATCTGCCCCTGACTGAACAACAGCCGATTACCTTGCCACAGACGAATGCCATCATGGTTAAAATGGCCCTGCTGGGCGGTGAGGGGAGAAATGTGTTGCAGGGGTATGCGCACGGCCAGGGCCCCTTCGATACTGGCTTGCCAACGAACGGGGGTAATTAACCAGAGCTGATGATCTCCATTGAGGTGATCACCCTCCAGATATTGTATTTGGGTCTGCTTACCCCCTAATACAGCTCGCACGGCCGTTGGGGCTGGCTGCTCATCGCCCACCGTCTGGTGGAGTATCTGACCTTGATAATCCATGAGGATGAGTGGAAACGATTCCCCAATTAAACGGGAATTTTGTAGCCAGTCGATGGTGTTAAGCAGACTGGTTTCAGGTTGCAATACCCCTTGTATGGTTAAGGGATTGGCAGCCATATCTGCCAGTACGGTGAGGCGGCTCTGGATATACTGGCGCAACTGTTGGGCTAAGCGGTTAAGATGCAGCTCGTGCAGGTGTTGCAACTGTTGTTCAAAGTTGCGGTCCATCCCCTGGGCCAGCATGGTACCCAGTAGCAAGGCCACCACCAAGAGTGCCATGCCGATCACCAAACCAAACCGTTTGGAAAGAGAGAGGCGATAGGGAGGGCATTCCATGTTAGGGTTCCTGCTGAATCTGGACATTACCTAGCACATCAAAGGTCGCCATGGTGAAGTCGTGGATATGCAGCGCTTCATGATCATCCGAAGTGTCTGATTTAGGAGGTGAAAAAGGCATATGATAAGTTTTAATCAACCCCTGCACGGGGGTTTGCAGATGCTCAAGGGCATGGTGCAAAAGTAGACGATCCTGTTTAACATCGCCACTTAGCTGTACCTGATCGGCGGCGGCCAGTAGGATGCGGGTTAAGTCATAGGCATGTTTAAACCCTGCGGGTGGGCGAATATGCTGAGGGGTTTTGATGGCATCGGGAAAAAGCCGCATGGCGCGCGCCAACACCTGCTTAGCATGCTCAGAGAGCATCCCATTGAGAAAGCTAAAGCGGGTTTGTACATACTCCAGATCAAGCACCTTGAGCACATTTTCCCCCACTTTTTGAGAAAAACTGCCTGCACTTACGCCCCAGTGGCTTTGTATAGGGCGCCGACGTTGGGGTTCCAATTCGGCCATAGCCGTAGCAAAGGTGATGGATTCTGCCGGGTTGACCACCAGCAGCACGGCATCGGCCCCCATGGAGGCGGCTTGACGCAAAATAATTTTAGCGGCCGCTTTAGAGATGCCCCAGTTGGACCAGATAACCGGCAGTTCCTCCATACCATATTCGTTGGCTTTTTTGCTCATATTTTGGTGGTTGAAGCGACCCCAACTGGTATCTTCTGCGATGAGCACTAATTTTTTAAACCCGCGTTTTGTCAGAGCATGATGCACAATCACTTGGCCAGCCACAGCGTCATCGATAGAGAGGCGAAAGATCCAGTTGGGGGCCAAGCTGCGGGTGATGGGGCCAGCGGCAGCCCAGGGATTGAGGGTCAGGATTGCATGATCGTTGATAAATTTTTTATTGGCCAACAACGGGGGAGAGTGCAATCCGCTATAGACCAACAGGGCCCGTGCATCATCGAGAAAGATCTGTTGATTGCGTAGGTGCCGCCGGTTATTGCCCCGATGGTTGGCACGTACAATTTTGACAGGGTGACCTGCGATGGTGTTGTTGCGTTCGTCTAGGGCGGTACGGATGCCCCACTCAATGGCTTGACTGGAAGGATTGGCTCCGCTCCAATCGGCATCCATATAGATGTGATAGGGGGCAAGGGGAGCGGCCATAGCGGCAGGGTTATACAGCAGCAACAGTATAAAGAGCGAACACCAACCCGCCTTGGCAAAGCGATACATTACACCTCTCCCTAACCGGCCTGCTTACGATCCAGCCGTCTTAGTGTACATGGATTATGCGGTGTCGCGTAAAGTTTTTATCTCTTTTTATGGCCTTTACAGGGTGTAGATGTTTGCCTGTTGTAAGGGATTGCTCGGTAGGGTGAGGTTTTTTTATGGGGTTGTATCATGCTGATGGTGCACTATTTTTGCAGATTTATTCTCTGAAACGATGCCCTTGATGATGGGGTAGGGAAAAAAAGGGTTCTAGCCTTTTCGTACTCTGAGGCAACGGCGGTAGAGACTGCCTTAGCGCAGAAGGAGCCAAAGGCATGGACAACCACACTACCAACAACGCGATGACGGAGATTGCTTTGGCGTTGGCCATGGGATTTTTTAGCATCATGGTATTGGCGATGGTCTCTATGGGCGGTGGCGTAGGTTCTGCCAACAAGATTGCTGGGGCGGTTATGGCAGCCTCGGACAATGCACAAACACCCAAGGCCGTGGTGGAGGTACAGGAGCAGGATCGTATGATTCTGTATTACAACGGTCACTTTTTTGATCAGAACATGCACCAGGTTAAGCCTGAGACGCTGCCCCAAGGGGGGCGCACGATTTTGGCTCTAGCACCAGAGACATCCATGACCCAGGCATTAAAGCTAAGGGGTCTGTTTGGTCAACGTGATGTGATTGTTTCGACACTGGACACACGTTGGATACGCGCTTTACAGGAGAAAACACCATGAAAAAACTTATGTTAACTATTGCTATGGCTGCTGCGATGGGTGCGATGATGGTCCCTGTTAAGCAGGCAGAAGCGGCGAGTATTTACTTTGTCAACAACTATGGTAATGACAAGCAGAGTCGTTGGGAAGGCAAACATAACCGGCATAATCAGATGATTCAACGTTCGGTGCGTCATTCATTGGTGGAGAGCACGCGGAACCCGATGTGGCGTGATGCGGTGGTCAAGATTGTGCGGGAGCGTGGTTCGATTTCGCGGGTGGTGGTGATCTTACCGCAGGGTTTTTGAGTTTGGTTGGGTTGCTGAGGGAGGGTGGTTGTTATGAAGATGCGACGGGGTGGTCATCTCCTTATGCGGGGGGTTGTAGTGGCGGGTATGGCATTGGTTGTGGTTATGCCCATACGGGGTCAGGCGGCCACCCGTCAGGAGGTTAAGGAGATGGTGGTACAGGAGGCGATGCGCCAGGATGTACCGTCGACGTTAGCGTTAGCGGTTGCCAAGGTGGGCTCTGATTTTCAGGGGTTGGCGCAGAGCAAGCAGGATGCGCAGGGTGTGATGCAGTTACCGCCCAATTTGGTTGAGCGTTTGATGGTACGTGTGACGGATTTGAGTCAGGATCAGTTGCAGCGACCGCAGGTCAACATACGTTATGGTGTGACCTATTTAAAATTATTGCTCAAGCAGTATGGGGAGAATTGGGAGAAGGCGTTATTGCACTATTTAAGTGGTGAGCGGCCAGATCGTGTTTCTGGTGGGATGGTGTTGGAGAAGGAGCAGGAGACTGTTTTGAGCATGCTGCGTTGGGAGAAGCGGTATCGGGATCAGATGTCGGTTTGGCAGGCTGCGACGGGGGTTGAGGTTGAGAAGTTGACGGAGCAGGTTAGTGTGTTAAGTCGTGATTTGCGGGCGGCTCGTGAGCAGAGTCGGGTTGAGGATGAGGATTGGTATGCACCACCGCCGTCTATGCGGGGGCGTCGTGGTCCGCCGGGGCATCGGCATGGTTTTAGGGGGCGGGGGTCTCATCCGCATCCGCCACCGCCGCCGCATTGGCGGGGGGGGGCTGCTGGGGATGCTGCGGATTTTTGGTATGGATCGGGTTTGAAGGGTGGGCGAGCTGGGATGCAGTGGAATTAGATTAGGGGGAACGTTGCACGGGCTGGCATGGTAGAGGGTCTATGCAAGGGGTGATGAATGCCTTTATGCCTAGGGAGTCCCATTATTAAAAGGGATTGGGGGGTCTGGGGGGTCTGGGGGGAAGCTCTGCTTGCCCGCCCAGCGGGTGCAGGGCAGCGCCCAGTGGGGTTCGGGGCGAAGCCCTGAGATCTTTTGACTTTTTTAATCTTTTGATCTTTTGTAAAGCCCCGTACCGATGGAGCAAGGGTGCAGGGGTTTTTTTTAAGAGAGCAGGGGTTTTGTGGGGGCGCGGTACGGGGCGTAGGGTAGCGATGTCACGCGCCAGCGTGGCGGGCGGTTGGGCACACGGGCGCTGGGGGAAACCACCCACGGGCCATGGGCGCTGGGGGAAACCACCCACGGGCCATGGGCGCTGGGGGAAACCACCCACGGGCCATGGGCGCTGGGGGAAACCACCCACGGGCCATGGGCGCTGGGGGAAACCACCCACGGGCCATGGGCGCTGGGGGAAACCACCCACGGGCCATGGGCGCTGGGGGAAACCACCCACGGGCCATGGGCGCTGGGGGAAACCACCCACGGGCCATGGGCGCTGGGGTATCCCTGAGCCCCCCCCGCTGCAAACCGGGCCCCCGTGTTGGGCGACATCTATGCTTGTTTACTCCAAGCCTACCCATGGCAGGGTTTGTTTAAAGCACCAACGTACGCCAGTGGGGGTGTCTCTGTTATGGCGCTCTGTTTTTGGCCCTTGCACCATGCACGGTGGCGGATCTCCCCCCACCCAACCCGAGGAGCCCTATCCATGATCCGGTCACTCCTTATCCTTATTTGCTTGATGTTTAGCTTCAGCCAGCCTCTATTAGCCAGCCCTAAACAACAGCGCCAACAGATTCAACAATTGATTATTGAAGAGGCCAAAAACCTGAACATCCCCATCTCTTTGGCCTTGGCGGTGGCTCATGTCGAGTCCTATTTTGATCCCCAGGTTGAGAGTCACAAGGGGGCTTGTGGTGTTATGCAGATTATGCCTGCTACCGCCATGGGGGAGTATGGCATACCCAAAAACATGCTTTGGAACCCTAAGATTAATGTGCGCCTTGGCCTACACTTTCTACAACGTCTCTTACAACGCTATAAGGGACGTGTTAATCTGGCGTTATCCTATTACAATGGGGGTTCCCGGGTTGGGGATTTGCCCCACGCGCATATTATTCCTGCAACCCGACCCTATGTTGCCAAAGTTCGCCATTGGCAAAAACAGTATCAATATAAACTCTACCATGGGTTGGATCTGTTATGAATCAAGGCTGGGCGTCGGAACGTATGCTGCTGCAAGAGGGCATTAGCGATCACCTGCTGGGTTTGTTGAGCATGGTGGCCGAAACCGAACAAGATGGCGATATTAAATTTCCCCCCCAAACCTGTCATGAACTGCAACGCATGTTGGTGTGTCGTACCTATGCACAAAGCATGATTGAACTGTGCTACCTGCTCCGCGCGGGCCACGCTTGTGGGGATCATGTCACCCTATTTTGGGAGGTGGGTGCCGCTCGCAGCCAGCGTTTTCGGCATTATTTTAATGAGCGTCTGCCCGCCCAACAGGTCACGGCTGAAAGCAGCGGTGTGGTGATTGCCGATCAACAGGACCGTTTTACCGTCCACTACAGCCGCATGCCGCTGCTGGCGGCCCTCTGGGAGTTTCTATTCAGTGCGCTGGATTATGCCCAGTTGGATGAGAGCATCACCACCATGCTCATGCACCATGGCGATAGCCGCCAAGCCACCAGCCAATGCGCCAACCAGCTGGCTCGATTGCTTTACGCTTTTTTAAAAGATCACCTGCCCGAAGCCCAACAACAGCGCAAGTTTCGACGTATTACCCAATTTATTCAAAACTATACCAATAACCATACCTTCGCCCCCGATGCGTTGGATAACTCGGCCATTTTGCAATTTTGGCAACAGTTCTCCCTTGGCCATGACGAAGATGGCGGCGACTTTAAGAAATTTGAAACCGTCTATCACGACTTTCTCAACTATCGTCGCGCCTTGCGGGCGGCCATCCACCAACAAGCCCTGATGCATACCCATGTGTTGGGTACCGACCGTGATGCCGGAGAGTGGGAACCCGATAGCGAACAGAGCGCCGCACTGTGGGAAACCCTGCGCGAGCTTGACGAGGAGGCCTCTCCCCTGCACCACCTTAACACCCCCCCCTGTGACGAGATTAAATTTTTTAACAATCGTGAACAAAACCTGCTCAAACGCATTGTGGAAGGCAACCGCGACGCCAACGATTTGGCCCTCTCGCTGCTGCGCTGTGAGCTGTTTGGTCACACACAAGCCTGCATTGTGCAGGCCCTGCGCCAAAAGGTAGAAGGGGCCGATCTGCTGAAAACCATTGCAGAGATAAACACCCCCAGCTATCGCCAACACCAGCAGAGCATGCAAGATATTGCACACCATCTAACGCGGGTACAATACGCCTCCCTCCACCTTCTTTTATACCATCAAGAGGCCGAATCCATTCGCTTGATCCTAAATTTGTACCCTGATCTTGATCTATCTAAAGGTAGAGAACACCACACCGAATCCGTAGGGGATGAAGGGTCTATGGACGGCGTTGCCCAACTCCGTTCTATCTTGGAACAACAAGGTGTGTGGCAGAGTGTGCAGAGAGAGGCCGCCCGTGCCTATAAAGGTATTGCGCGGCAAGGCTTTCGCGATAACGAAATGGATAGCCCCACCATCTGCGCAGGTCACGCCCAAGCCGCGCCCTTGTTGGAACAGATGGATAAGCTGCTGAGCCGGTTTTTGACCACACTGCACCATCTCTTCCCCGATGAGAATGAAGCTGACACCCTGTTTGCAGCAGACCGTGCGGCATTTACCCGGCAGTTCCGCCGGATGTATGGAGGAGAGTCATGAAACAATCTGCGCGGGATGCCACCACAGCCACCCTCTTTACGGCTTTAAGCCAATTGGATACCCTGCGTCAACCACGGGACGAACATGTCGAACGCCCCATTGGCTATACGCAGTTGATGCAATATATTCAAGGGGATGGACCAACATCCCTTGCGGTTGTGCGCGCTTTGAAAGCGGATGCCAAACTCAAAGCCAGCTATCATCAGCTTTTACAGCGGCGCGCTATGTGCTATTTTCCTGCGGTGGTTGCCGCCAGTAGCGGTGAGATTAACGAACGTCAAACCGATGGCTGGAAAATTCGCTGGAAAACCTCCCGCGCAGACGCTAACCAGATCTATCTGTTGATTGAATTAAAACCCCATATGGAGCGCACCCCCACCAAACTAACGGTGGAAGAAGAGCGCATTACCCTGCCGGAACCGGTTAATGGCACCATTCAACTGCTGGTGGAGGCCAACTGTGCCATTATGCAGGGGTTACGTAACAAAGATAGCAAGGTCTACCTGCATTGAGCATTCGGGTTATCATCGCCACCACTGAGGGGCCGGTTACGGTTCAGCGTATTACGCTGGAAGATCCCGATTTACAGTCTGTGGTGTGTCTTAACGGCACCACCCGCGCTCTGCCCATTAGCGGTGATTATGACGCCTTTGTACGCCCCCCCACCGGGATGATCCAAGATGATTTTACCCAAGCGGCCTACCGCTTAGACCTTTCCGACACCATTGATCAAGGGTTTAGCTGGCAACTGGGCGCCTATGCCGCGCATCTACTGTTTTACCATGAAGAGCTGGCGCAACGGGATGAACCGGCCCAAGCGGTGTGGTGGCTTACCGGTCAGGTAGACCGCGATCATACCGTGCGTGGGGTGGAGCATGTTGCGGAAAAATTTCAAGAATCCGCCCTGCTGTTTCGGGCCTTAGTGGCTCAAGGCATACCGATTCATCTTTTTCTACCCACCGCCAACCAAGCCGACATTGACCTTGACTTGCTGGATGAATTGGCCTCGCCAGACCTTATCCAGATCACCACCCTGGAACAGGTGGAGCAACTCCCCAATCCGGGTAAACGGATCGCCGCAGCCGCTAGCCTACCCTTAACATTGGGTACCCCACCTCGTCTGCCCGTTCACGCCCCGGTGTTGACCCAGCCACAAGCCAAGGCAACACCCTGGCTTAAAGGGTTGCTGGTGGTGCAGCTTATGGTCTTTGCAGGGTTGATCTGGTTTGCTTGGCAGCAGGGGTTGCCCAGTTGGGTGGTGTGGGCGAAATCCCAGGATTATGCACACCGCCTACAGTTGCAAGCGGCGCTGACAACAAACCAATGTGATGTCTGTCAGCGACTGTTCCATCTCTATATGGATCGTCAGGGGGGCATTCAACCCATTGATCCGCCCCAACTTAGCTTAGAACGCATTGTGATCCAAGCACCGGATAGCGTACGGGGTTGTCGAGAGATGGACCATCCCCCTCCCGGCCAGGCAGTGCAACCCCAGGTCTCCGTGCTGGCCGCACAGGATGAGACCCTACCCATCCTGATGGCCAATCGTCATCTGTGTCAGTTTAAATTCCGCGTGGTTAATGGTGAGGAGACGGTCCATACACGTCTATGGGTGATCGCCAAAAGCGACCTACCCCGCTCGCGTAACCAAACCGATGAAGAGGGCAGCCGCTTTTGGAAAATGGAGCGTGCCCTTGACGCCGAAGAGACGCTGCTTTGGAATAGCCCTCGGGTGGGTCCATGGATTCGCACCCCCTTAAATTATCAGGTACTGATTTTAGCCGCGCGTACCCCCTTGGAGAGCGCCACCACTTGGCTTAAAGAGAGTCGCCGTCAAGCGCGTGCAGCCGGTCAGACCTGGGATTGGCACACCGCTCAACAGCAGTTGGCCAAACTGGGTGTACACCTGATGCAGGTCAACCAGCCCCTACACCCCATGGCACGCCAGTTATAAAAGTACTACACCGCCCAACAGACGTCATGACACGCCCTTTGTGGGAACATGAGCCCACCACAACCCACTCGCAGCCCTACCCCGTTCTCTTGTGTCCCTTCCATTACGCCTATCTCTCAATAACCTGCCACTCCCTTCGCATGAATTATTTATCTTTATATTTTATATCTTTACAACTCCATAATCACCCTCACCCACACCAGCATCGATGGGAATATACCCGCTGTTAAAGGGTATACGCCAAAAAAAACCCCCTCCCCCTTACCTACTCCCGTTTGAACAAGTTATTGACCTATTCCTTGGATAGGGATTGTCTGGCATTCCAGTTCTATGGCCCTGCTCGTGTTGTACGGGTTTGGTGTGTTAAGGAGAAGAAACCATGTCTAAAACTGTTTCACCTCTCTCTTTTGGGCGGGCCGTGGCACTGCTGCTGGCACTGACCGGATTAAGCGGCTGTGCCAGTCCCGGCCTGCCCATGGGTACCCTCTCTCCCACCGAAGGGGTGGGCTTTCGGGAGTCTCGTTTTGCCGCACTTGAGGCGCTGCAAAATTACCGTCAGTGCAAACAAGAGGCTCTGACGATGGATCGCGAAGCCCGCAGCTCGGGTCAAGCAGCCCGCTATTTGGCCAGTGCCCGTCTGTTTGAACAGTGCGAAACCCGCTTGCCTCCTGGTTCTGCGGATGTGGCAACCGAAGAGCGTATGCGCGCCTATGCCGTGGGTATTTTGGACTATATCAAGGCCGGTGATCTGGAACAGGCACATGTGAATCTGGATAAATTCCGCCGCACCTTTAAGGATCAGGATCTCTATCTTAAGGGAGGCGCCTCTTTTGTGGATTCCATGGAGATTTTACTGCGTCGCACTGATCCAGACCAGTTTCCCCGTTACAGCTTGCTCAACGTTGACAGCACTTTGAAAGATGAGATGCGTCGACTCAACCACTGGAGCCACAACTGATGAACAGCCTACGCAGATGCAAACCGGTTACGTTGGGTACCCTGTTGCTGATGGCGGCGCTGATGGGTCACGCACAAGCCGCCTCGGATCAAGATACCGCTCAATGGCGCCCACAGATTTCGGAGAAGCTGATACGCCTACCCCCCAACATGATGAACAACGCCCTGGAGCGGGACTATGCCGACTCTGGGTTGGCGATGGCCATTAGCGATGTGGGTGCCCAGGTGGGGCTAAAGCGGCAAACCCTGACCGATTTAAAACAGGCGGTACAGAAGGCCGATGGAGATCTCAAGGTTGAGATGCAACATCAATATCTGGCCGAAAAACGCCAGTTTGTCACCTTGATGCAGCAACATTTGGATCTACGCAAAAAGCGCCAGCAGATTAAGCTCGACACCTATCAACGGCTTATGCAGCAGTTACGCACCGCTAAAGAGAGCACCCCTAAAGAGGTGACAGAGCTGCAAACCAAACAAGAAAATCTGCAAAAGCGGTTCGAACGGTCGGTCTCAAAGGTAGATATGAAAATCTTTGGCACCCCAGATGGGGAGAGTATGCCAAGCCGCTACAACACCGTTTATCAAGCCAACCAACAGGCGATGCACAAATTGTTGGCCGCGCTGGAGGCTCACCCCATGAACCGTGAGCTGGATAATCACGCCTTGGAGCCGGAGAGCAAACAAGATTTTTTGCGTAATCTCATGGTCGAGAGTGAAAAAGAGATGGCGTTGGTCAGTCAGGAACGCACCATCCTCGGTTATATGGCCAAGATGGTTGCCCTAGATGCCCTCTCCCTCTCTGAAAAGGTGCAAGATCCAGATTTGTTGGACAGCGATGTGCCAGCCGATGCGCAGATTACCACCTCGGTGGATCTGTTTGTCAGTGACGAAAAATAAGGGAGCCGAACCATGACCATCCAACAGACGTTAGCCGCCATGGCTTTATTGCTGGTCAGCACCACCGCCCAAGGGGGAACCCTGGATAATCTGGAGCGGGAGCGGGCCATTTTGATTGGAACCCTGCTTTCACCCGAGATCACCTATGCGGAGCGGGAGACCAAGGTCAACCACTCTACCCGCCGTTTGGTGGATCTGGAACGCATGGTCTGGCGGGATAGCAATTTGGCCAAAGAGGGGGGCCCCAGTGTCAAAAAGGCACTGGATAACTTTGACCTCACCTTTTTGGTGCACGCCTCTATTGAGAAAGATCGTCTGGTGGTGGATCACTGGTTGGAACAGCTTGGCCTGACCAGCACCACACTCTCAACGGCCCGTATGGGAAGGCGCTGATCATGGCCCTCCCCGCCCCCTTACAGCAGGGATCCGCTGCCTTGAGTTACCTGTTAGGTGGGGTGGCACTGGCTCTGGCGCTTGCTACTTTAGCCACCTCATTACAGGTTACGGACATCATTGCATGGCTTAAACAGGTTTTTGGCGTCACCTTTCTGGTGCTTATGTCCATCCTGCTGGTGATTGCCCTAACCGCTTGGATACACGTATGGCGCAGTGCCGCCACCCCAGAGAGCGATGGGGTGTGGTTAGAGAGCGGCATGCAAGCCGCCAATGGCGTCACCACGCTGGCCCTTACCTACACGCTGTTGGGTATTAGCCTAGGGATCGGCTCATTGGCCGATCAAGCCCTGACCCCCGAGACGGTGCAATCCATTGTCGGTGAGCTCACCGCCCATTTTAGTTTGGCCTTTATGACCACGGTGGTGGGGTTGCCCTTATCGGCTGTATTACGGGCCATGTTGATGGTTAGCCATGCCCACAATGTCGCCTGCTGGCAACACCTGGCGGTTATGTCGCAGCCCCAACCCCTTACGGCCATCCTGATGGATGCGGATGAGGAGGAGAAACATCATGAAATACCTGCTGTTTAACGTGGTCGTAGGGGCGGCGCTGCTCTATCTTTTTGCCGGACCCAGTAACTTACCCTCTTTGCCCTCCAAGCCAACGGCGCAGCTCCCCCACGATCTTGATCGCGTGGCAGACCGTATGATCAAAAACCTGGATCAACGGTTACAAGAGAATCTTATACAGCGGCCGCAAACCCAGCCAGCCGTTGAGAAGCGCCAACCGAAAAGTGTACCGACCCCGCCAAACCTGGAGCGGGAAGCTTCGCAATTGGCCGAACCTAGCGCGCCGTTGGCGGTGTCACCCCAAGTGACACCCGTCAGCCCACCTTTACCGGAACAGCCTGCGCCGCCCCTGTTTAAAGCGGCACCAGCGGCCCGTGCCATCGCGACCAAACCCCAAGTCGATCCCCCGTCCCAGACGGAACCCCCAGCCCGCGTGGCTGTGGCGTTGGAGCCTGCCGTCATGCAACGGCGGGCGGAGGTTCTGGCCGGTACCGGGGTGGTAATTCCCCCTGAAATGATTGTGGAGCACCACACCACACCCAATAAGGTGGCGGTTAAATTAGCGGAGGGTGAATCTTTGATGTCCCCTCACAACCGCCGTCGGGAACTACGCGCTTTAGCCAACGATATGGAGAGCCTCTATATCGATATATTGACCCAATAGGCACGTGCAAAGGGAGCTGCTATCATGGCCCGCCCATCTTGGTACAAATATGCGAGCTCCCTTACTTCTCTACTCATTGCCACGTTGCTGATGGTACAACTTTGGAGCCGCTCGGAACAGCTCGAACCCATACCATGGTTGCCCCCTGAGGTTTCGCAAGAGGCTCAACCCAGCCTGCCGCTACAAGTGGTCCAACTACCAGCGCCACCGGTGCAGACGGCAGCCACAGCCCAGCTGCCCACACCAACCGCCGCGCCTACGCTGCCGCAGCAGAGCACCGCCGCGCACCCTCCAATGCCGCCCCTCAAGCCAGAGACAAACCCGGTGGCCCATCCGCTCTTACCCACCGCCATGCTTAACCCCGTTACACCCGTACAAACCATTAAACCGCTCAAGCCCAGCCCGCTGGCCCCGCTGGAGGTTACCGTACAAGCCATGCCGCAGTCCTCACCCTCAGCAGCCCCTTTAGAGATACCCGCTGAGGCACGGCACGCCTTAAAACCGCACCCCAAGCCGGTCACGCAAGAGGCCATGCCGAGGGTTACACCAGAAACCACGCTACAACCGGCCAATCCCACCCCTCAACCCACCGAGGTACAGGTTCAACAAGGGCGGGTGCTGCTTAAACTGCTGGAGCACGGTAAAGGTCCCTCGATAACCTTGCGCTGGCCCAACCAACAGCGGCAAACCCTCTATCGACATATGGTGCAGTGTCGGGGCATGCGCAGTGGTGTCATGGATGCTCAACAGCACATTTTTATGCCAGGGGGTACCCCTGGGGTGGCTTGGTCGATTAATCGGGATCGTTACAGTGGGTTTATGCGCTTAACCAATCAAGTGGAAAACCAGGAACGCCTGCAACTTCAGGAGATCCGCCATTACCATGGGCTGGAGAGCGCCACCACCCCCATACGGCTGTTTCCACGTCGCTTCGATGCGGCGTTACTCGGGGGTTTGCAACACTTGATTGGCCCGACCTACGGCACGGCGCGCAGCATTGAAGCCAACTATCGCTTGCAACAAGGCCGCTTATGGGTTGAGGCGATTAAGGTGGATGGTGGGGCTGTAGCGGGTCAGATTGATTTGAACCTGCACCCTTGTTTGTAGGGGGTAGTAAGGGTAGAAGGTCCATGCAGAGGGGCTGCATGGACCTCTCATTTTATCCTTGAACAGACTTAGAGGTTATAACCCCGTTCGTCATGGTCGACCAAATCAAGGCCCTCGGTCTCTTGATCCCTGCTCACCCGCAGTTGCATCACTTGAGCCAACCCTTTAAAGATTAGCCAAGTGACCACGGCGGTATAGAGCGCCGTCACCCCCACCGCCACCCCTTGGGTGGCAAGTTGCGGTAAAATTTGCGCATTGGAAGCCAAGCCATGGCCCCCAAATAGCGGAGCGGCAAATAGGGCCGTCATGAGTGTACCGATCATACCGCCCACGCCGTGTACGGGAAAGACATCCAGGGAGTCATCTATTTTCCAACGCTGTTTCACCATCATGGTGGCCAGATAGCAGACCACACCAGCAATGAGGCCGATTGCAAAGCCCCCAAAGGGGCTAATGTAACCAGAGGCTGGGGTTACGGTGCCCAAACCAGCCACCATGCCGGTGACAATACCCAATACGCTGGGTTTGCCATGGCGCATCCACTCCATACCCATCCAGGCCAGCGACCCTGCGGCGGCCCCCATGTGGGTCGCCAAAATCGCCCACCCTGCTGAACCATCGGCGGTGAGGGCCGAACCCCCATTAAAACCGAACCAGCCCACCCAAAGCATGGCAGCCCCGGCGTAGGTCATGGTTAGGTTATGGGGAAACATGACGGTTTTTTGAAAACCGTTGCGCGGCCCCAATACCAGGGCCGCCACCAAAGCGGCCACCCCGGCGGTGATGTGTACCACCACACCCCCGGCAAAATCCATCACCCCGGCAGCTTGCATCCAACCGCCACCCCAGACCCAATGACACACTGGAATGTAGACCAACAATAGCCATAGCGCTGTAAAGGGCAGGATGACGGCAAATCGAATGCGTTCGGCAAAACCACCGATCACCAACGCTGGGGTAATAATGGCAAAGGTCATTTGAAAGGCGGCAAACACCCCTTCGGGCAGGCTACCCTTGACGGTATTGTGGGCAACACCTGCAAAAAAGGCTTTTTGCAGTGAACCGATGACACCATTGAGGGGCCCCCCATGCTCAAAGGCCAGACTGTAACCCCCGGCCAACCAGAGCACCGAGACCAAACAGGCGATGGCAAAACACTGCATAAGGATGGAGAGAATGTTTTTAGAGCGCACCAAGCCGCCATAAAACAGGGCCAAGCCGGGCAGGGTCATAAAGAGCACCAAGGCGGTGGTGGTTAAGATCCAGGCGGTATCGGCTTTATCCAACCCCTGTTCGGCGGCCCAAGCCCACGTGGGCGTGATTAAAAGTAGGGCAAATAGAGCGCCGCCCTTAAGGAGATGTGATGAGAAACGCATCATTCTCTTTCCTATGCTGTTTTTTGTGGGTAAGAAGCCTGATATTTAATCACACACCGCCTCAAAAATCGACCCGCTTTTTTTGGTTTTCTCATTGGCTTGTTAATTTTTAATCATGCGTGCGCATTAATTTTTTGCAATTGGCTTTGCAAGACCAATACGACTGTTTTTTATGCACAGGGATCGCTTGGCTGGGCATGATTGAGTGGGGGCGGGTTGTGGAGATTTTAAGGTTGGTAAGGGGTGTATCTTGGCAGGGGTTCCTTGATCCTTTTCAATTTTGGTTATGATTGGCTATCATGGGCCGTTTCTTCTGTCTCAACTGAACAAGTAATGGACCTGCCATGTCCCATGATCCGATAGATCTTAACCCTTCCACATTGGTGGAGCTGCGTGATGGTATTGATGCCATTGATGATCGCATCCATGATCTGCTGATGAAGCGGGCTGAGCTGGTGATGCGGGTGGGGGAGCTTAAGGGCAAGGGGCCGGCGGGTACGCCTTTTTATCGGCCGGAGCGGGAGGCGCAGATCCATCGTCGTTTGGAGGGGCGGCATGGGGGGCCGTTGCCGGTGGAGGCGGTGCATCGGATTTTTCGCGAGATTATTTCGGCTTCGTTAAATTTGGAGAAGCAGCTTTCGGTGGCCTATTTGGGGCCGGAGGCGACTTTTACGCACGAGGCGGCGTTGAAGCAGTTTGGGTCGGCTTTTACGATGTTTTCGACCCGTACGATTACCGAGGTGTTTCACGAGGTAGAGATTGGTCGCGCCAATTTTGGGGTGGTTCCGGTGGAGAATTCGCTGGAGGGGGTGGTGATTCATACATTGGATCGTTTTGTGCGGTCGCCTTTGAATATATGTGGTGAGGTTTTGATGCCGGTGGAGCTTAATTTACTGGCTCGGGGTGGGGTATTGGGTGAGGTACGGGTCATTTACGGTCATTTTAGTGCGTTGGATCAGTGTGCGCAGTGGCTTAGCCACTATTTACCGCAGGTTAAGCGGGTGGAGGTTGCTTCGACGGCGGAGGCGGCGGAGCGGGCTCGGCGGGAGGAGGGGGCGGGGGCGATTTGTGGTCCTTTTGCGGCCAATCGTTATGGATTGGTGGTGATCGCGGAGCATATTGAGGATCAGGCGCGGTTGGAGAATCGTTTTTTGGTGGTGGGTCGGGAGAGTCCGGCCCCTTCGGGTGCGGACAAGACGAGCATTATGGTTTCATTTTTGGATGATCCTGGTTTTTTGCATCGCATTCTTGGGGTCTTTGCGGAGCGAGGCATTAATTTAAGCCGCATTGAGTCGCGGCCTACGCAGGAGCGGGCGTGGGATTATCTTTTTTTTATTGATATGGAGGGGCATCGTCAAGATGAGGGGGTATCTGCTGCGTTGGAGGCGCTGGGGGCGTTATCTGGGGTATCGGTAAAGATTCTTGGCTCATATCCACAACACGCGCTGTAGGAGCGGCTCATGTCTGTTTTGATAAAGCGGCTGACCTTGATTGGGGTTGGGTTGATTGGGGCATCTTTGGCGCAGGCGTTACGCAAGCGTGATTTGGTGGGTGAGATTGTGGGGGTGGATCGGCGTCGGGCGTCGCTGGATTATGCGTTGGAGCAGGGTATTATTGATCGTGTTGAGACGCATGCGGCGCGGGGTGTTGAGGGGGCGACGTTGGTATTGATTGCGACACCGGTTTCGACGATTGTGTCGATGGTGGAGGATTGTGTTGCGGGTTTGGGTAGGGGTGTGGTGGTTACGGATGTGGGTTCGGTGAAGGGGCGCATTGTGGAGCGGTGTGAGGCGTTGATGCCGGAGGGGTGTGCGTTTGTGGGGGGGCATCCTATTGCGGGGCGGGAGCATTCTGGGGTTGAGGCGGCGTTGGCATCGTTATTTGATGGGGCGCGAACGATTTTGACACCGAGTTCGGTTACGCCGCGTTGGGCGTTGGAGTTGGTGACGGAGATGTGGGAGTCGGTGGGTGCGACGGTTGAGAGCATGGAGCCGCATTGGCATGATCAGGTTTTGGCGGCGACGAGTCATTTACCGCATTTGATGGCGTATAATGTGGTGAACACCTTATCGGATTTGGAGGATCATTTACGCACGGAGGTTTTTCGGTATGCGGCGAGTGGTTTTCGGGATTTTACGCGCATTGCGTCGTCGGATCCGACCATGTGGCGGGACATATGTTTAGAGAACAAGGATGCGATTCTTTCCATTTTGGGACGTTTTAAGAGTGATTTGGAGAAGTTGACCAAGCGGGTTGAGGAAGAGGATGCGGATGGATTGTATGGTATATTTGCGCGTTCTAAGGATACCCGTGCGAGGATTTTGCAGGAGAACAAAATTTTGCGTGGGGAGTAGTTAGCACGGGCGGTTATGGTAGAGGGCATATTTGAGTGATCTTGAATGCTTTTATGCCCAGGGAGTTCCATTATTAAAAGGGATTGGGGGGTCTGGGGGGAAGCTCTGCTTGCCCGCCCAGCGGGTGCAGGGCGGCGCCCTGCCGGGTCTGGGCAGCGCCCAGTGGGGTTCGGGGCGAAGCCCTGAGATCTTTTGACTTTTTTAATCTTTTGTAAAGCCCCGTACCGATGGAGCAAGGGTGCAGGGATTTTTTTAAGCGAGCAGGGGTTTTGTAGGGGTGCGGTACGGGGCGTAGGGTAGCGATGTCACGCGCCAGCGTGGCGGGCGGTTGGGCACATGGGCGCTGGGGGGGAAGCCGCGCACGGGCCGATGTGGTAGAGGGCATATTTGAGTGATCTTGAATGCTTTTATGCCCAGGGAGTTCCATTATTAAAAGGGATTGGGGGGTCTGGGGGGAAGCTCTGCTTGCCCGCCCAGCGGGTGCAGGGCGGCGCCCTGCCGGGTCTGGGCGGCGCCCAGTGGGGTTCGGGGCGAAGCCCTGAGATCTTTTGACTTTTTTAATCTTTTGATCTTTTGTAAAGCCCCGTACCGATGGAGCAAGGGTGCAGGGATTTTTTTAAGAGAGCAGGGGTTTTGTAGGGGAGCGGTACGGGGCGTAGGGTAGCGATGTCACGCGCCAGCGTGGCGGGCGGTTGGGCACATGGTGGCTGGAGTAAAAACCTGGGCACACAGCCGCTGGGGGGGAACCTGGGCACACAGCCGCTGGGGGAGTAAAACCGATACATCCCCCAACCACAGCTCAGACCTAACCCCCGCTGGGGCATTGGGCATCCCCTCTGGGCGATCCCTTGAAAAAAGCCTCAAGGGACCCCCCAGAGGGGATTAAAAGGCTGGCTCGCTGGTCGCTTACAGGCCAAAAAAACGGCCTGTAAGCTCCCCTAGCGAAGGGCGAGCCTAAAAGCAAAAAAATCAAAAGATCAAAAGCAAAACCCTGGGGAGAGACAGAGAACTTCTCCCCCCAGACCCCCCTCTAACCTTTTTTTAAGCATAAAAAAATCATACCGTTTTGTGCCAAGCCTGGGGAGAGACAGAGAACTTCTCCCCCCAGACCCCCCTCTAACCTTTTTTTAAGCATAAAAAAATCATACCGTTTTGTGCCAAGCCTGGGGAAAACGCAAAAAAGTCAAAAGATCAAAAGCAAAACCCTGGGGAGAAACAGAGAACTTCTCCCCCCAGACCCCCCTCTAACCTTTTTTTAAGCATAAAAACCCTAACCTTTTACCATTACATTATGTGCATATCCTGTTGATATTTATATTTATTAAATGAAAATCCTGGTGAAAACAGCAAAGAATTTTCCCCCCAGCCCCCCCTTAAAACCTTTTCTTCATCGTCAAAACCATGAAATATGCGGTATCCGGGTGACCACAAAACCCTGGAGAAAAATGACCAATACCCCGATAATTTAATCCATTTCTTCACTAACCCGATCGTAAGATCTTTAAGATACAAAGGCATCTTATATGTCCAGCACCCATCCCGGACGCACCATCCGTAGCGGCGCCACGCAAAACCTCTCCGGCACCATCCGCCCCGCCGCCGATAAATCCATCTCCCACCGCTCCGTGATCTTTGGCGCCCTGGCCGAAGGCGAAACCCACGTTAAAGGCATGCTGGAAGGCGAAGATGTGCTGCGTACCATCACCGCCTTTCGTACCATGGGTATCTCTATCGAACGCTGCAACGAAGGTGAATACCGCATCCAAGGCCAAGGACTCGACGGCCTAAAAGAACCCGATGACGTGCTGGATATGGGTAACTCCGGTACCGCCATGCGCCTGCTGTGCGGCCTGCTGGCCAGCCAACCCTTTCACTCTATCCTCACCGGCGATCACTCCCTACGCAGCCGCCCCATGGGCCGCGTAGTGCAACCCCTAACCAAAATGGGCGCTCGCATCCGTGGCCGCGACGGTGGCCGCCTGGCCCCCCTCGCCATCGAAGGCACTGAACTGGTACCCATTACCTACAATAGCCCCATCGCCTCGGCCCAAGTGAAGTCCGCCATTATCCTGGCCGGACTCAATACCGCCGGCGAAACCACCATCATTGAACCCGCCGTCAGCCGCGACCACACCGAACGTATGCTCATCGCCTTCGGTGCCGAAGTGACCCGCGATGGCAACCAAGTGACCATCGAAGGCTGGCCCAACCTGCAAGGCCAAGAGATCGAAGTGCCCGCCGATATCTCCGCCGCCGCCTTCCCCATGGTGGCCGCCCTTATCACCCCAGGATCTGATATTATCCTGGAAAATGTGGGTATGAACCCAACCCGTACCGGTATTCTCGACCTGCTCCTGGCTATGGGCGGCAATATCCAACGCCTCAACGAACGGGAAGTTGGCGGCGAACCCGTGGCCGACCTACAGGTGCGCTACTCCCAACTCCAAGGCATCGAGATAGACCCCACCGTGGTGCCCCGTGCCATTGATGAGTTCCCCGTGTTTTTTGTAGCCGCCGCCCTCGCCCAAGGCCAAACCCTGGTGCAAGGCGCCGAAGAGCTGCGCGTTAAAGAGAGCGACCGCATCACCGCCATGGCCAACGGTCTTAAAGCCCTAGGTGCCATCATAGAAGAACGCCCCGATGGCGCACTTATTACCGGAAATCCCGACGGTCTGGCCGGTGGGGCCAGCGTAGACTCCTTTACCGACCACCGTATCGCCATGAGCCTGCTGGTGGCCGGCCTGCGCTGTAAAGAGTCCGTATTGGTGCAACGCTGCGATAATATCAATACCTCCTTTCCCAGCTTTTCCCAATTAATGAACAGTCTTGGTTTTCAATTGGAGGATGTCAGCCATGGCTGAACGCCTGCGCATCGCCGTCGATGGCCCCGCCGGTGCCGGTAAAGGTACCGTCTGCCGGGCCGTGGCCAGACGTTACCAATGGGCCTATCTGGATACCGGGGCCATTTACCGGGCCGTGGCCTTACATGCCCTAAATAGCGAGAATTTTGAGGAAACTTCGCTGGCTCAATGGGCCGCTCAGATGGATTTTCGCTTTGAAGTCGATGCCCAAGGTGATGCCCACGCCTTTTTAGAAGGGACCGAAGTCACCAACAAGCTACGGGACGAACAGGTAGGCGAAACCGCCTCCCAGGTCGCGGCCATGCCCGCCGTGCGTACCGCCCTGCTGGATTTTCAACGCAACTACGGTAGCCCCCAAAGCGTCATCCTAGACGGGCGCGATGTGGGCACCGTCGTCCTGCCCGATGCCGACCTGAAAATATATTTGACCGCCTCGCTACAAGCCCGCGCCCAAAGACGTACTTTGGAGTTGCAAGGTAAAGGTGAATCTGTTAGTATGGATCGGATAAAGAGTCGCATAGAAGAACGGGATGCCAGGGATCAAAGCCGGGCTACCGCACCTTTGGCGGCTGCGCCCGATGCCCAAACCGTCGATACCACCTACCTAAGCCAAACGGAAAGTATCGAGACGGTGGCGCGGCTGGTCGCTTCGTTACTGGAAAAGCCGTAACGAAGCCCAAACGAAAAAACCCAGCCCCCGTGGCATACATAGTTGACCTCTCTGGGTATTCTGGATGGGCTTTTGCCCATCAAGCGTGGCACAGATTGGTCAATATCCCAACGGTGTGAATCCCCTCTCTTTTTGGCTTGGTTTTGGGCCGAGGGCGTGTCGTGTAGGGATTGTTTTTAAGCCGAATCATCTGAATGGTGCCGTCCGCACTGAACAGAGGGTTCGGTTTTCGTTGTCTATGAACAGACCGAATGTCAACCCTGGCAGGTTGTCTTTTGGTATTGCTGTTTTAGCCCCCTTGGCATGGGCCAATTGGGCTGGGATCAACCCTAACCGTTTTTTGTATCCGTGAGGTAACCAGTCGTGACTGACGATCTAATTCTTGATGATATTGCCGATGAAGATTTTGAAGCTCTGTTGGAAGAGTCCTTCAGTAAAGGTGTGGGCCGTGAGGGCTCCGTCGTTACCGGGACCATCATCCAGCGGGAAGGTGATGAGTTCATCATCGATGTAGGCTTGAAGTCTGAAGGACGCCTCACGATCCGTGAATTTTATGATGCCGATGGTCAGTTGACCATTGGTGTGGGCGACAGTGTGGATGTGTTTGTGGAGCGCTGCGAAGACCAAAATGGTCTGGCTGTGCTGAGCCGTGAAAAAGCCAAACGCGAAGAGGCATGGGTGCTTCTGGAAGAGGCTTTCAACGATGGCAAAACCGTCGATGGTCGCATCATGGGCAAGGTCAAGGGTGGTTACACCGTGGATCTGGGCGGTCTGGCCGCTTTCCTACCTGGTTCCCAGGTGGATGTGCGTCCCGTTCACGACATCTCCCGTCTGCAAGAAGAGACCCAGCCTTTCGATATTCTCAAAATGGATCGTCGTCGTGGCAATATTGTTGTCTCCCGTCGTACCGTTATCGAGAAGCATCGTGAAAATGCTCGCTCCGCACTGCTGGAGACACTGCACGAAGGTATGGTGCTCGACGGTATTGTTAAGAACATCACCGACTACGGCGCGTTCGTGGATCTGGGTGGTCTTGACGGTCTGCTACACATCACCGACATGTCCTGGAAACGTGTTAAACATCCTTCCGCCGTGGTCAATGTTGGCGATACCGTGACGGTGCAGGTTATCAAGTTTAATTCCGACACGCAGCGTATCTCCCTGGGTATGAAGCAACTGCTGATTGATCCCTGGGAAGGCATTGGGGCCAAATATCCCGCCGGTGCCAAGTTTAGCGGTCATGTCACCAACATCACCGATTACGGCTCGTTTGTTGAGCTGGAGCCCGGCGTTGAGGGTCTGGCCCACGTCTCTGAACTGACCTGGACCAAGAAAAACATTCACCCCTCCAAAATTCTGGAAGTTAACCAGATTGTTGAAGTGATGGTGCTGGATGTGGACGCCGACCGTCGCCGTATCTCCCTGGGTATCAAACAGTGCCAAGAGAACCCCTGGGAAGCCTTTGCCACCAGCCACCCCGTGGGTGCCATGGTTAAAGGCGAGATCAAAAATATCACCGAGTTTGGCCTGTTCGTGGGTCTGGAGGGTGACATTGATGGTCTGGTACACCTCTCTGACATCACCTGGGACACCAATGCTGGTGAAGAGGTGCTGAAAGATTTCCAGAAGGGCCAAGAAGTTGAAGCCATGGTGCTCTCCCTGGATCCCGATAAGGAGCGTATCTCCTTGGGTCTGAAGCAAGCCCAACCCGATGCTTGGGGTCAGTGGGTAGATGCCAATCCCAAGGGTAACGTTGTGATGGGTAAGGTTAAAGAGGTCCTGAGCTCCGGCGTGCTGGTGCAACTGGCCGACGAAGTGGATGGTCACATCCGCAAGGCGGAGTTCTCTCAGGATGACCGTGAGGGTACCAACCTGACACTGGAGACCGAAGTTGAGTGTCGTGTGATGCAGGTTGACCGTCAGAAGCGCAAAATCTCCCTCTCCATCAAAGCGATGGAAGTGCAGCAAGAGCGCGATGCCATTAAAGAGTATGCCAGTGATAGCAGCAGTGCCGCCACCAGCAGCTTGGGTGAGGCGCTCAGCCAAGCGCTGGAAAAGGCCAATGCCGCTGAATAAGCTATGCTCCTGCATATCTGAATAAAAAAAGGCCCATCCTAACCGATGGGCCTTTTTTCAAGGGGTCTCATATGGGCCAACAAAGGCGCCAATCAGCGTGTCATTGCTGGGGCATACGGTTACGCCTCCGGGCTCTTCGCCCCAGAGCCCACGAGGGACTTTGCCCTACGACCCCACCAGAGGCCGCGACCCTGGAGCCGCATCAACCCCCCAAACGCAACCTTCATTGGCCATAGCGATTAAAGCGGTTGATAACCTGCTCCACCCGATTGACCCAACTGTATGGCCTTACTTGGTGCAGAGCCGCCGCCCCCAGTGCCTGCCGCCTTGGTGCATCGGCCAGCAACGCATCCATGGCTGCGGCCAACGCCTCGCCATCATCTGGTGGAACCAGTAGGCCGTTTTTCCCATTCTCAAGTACCTCCCGCAAAATGGGGAAATCCGATGCAATAATGGGCCGACCGGCCGCCATGTATTCAAACAGTTTTAGAGGCGACATCCACTCGGTGGTGGTACAAGCGTTGCCGTAGGGCATGACCAGAACATCCCCTGCCCATAGATAGAGCGGCACCCGTTCATTGGCCACAAAGCCTTCAAAGCGTACGTTTTCCAGCCCCATCTGCGCGGCACGATGCTGCCAGCGCTCCATATCCTTGGCATAACCACCAACAATTAAAAACAGCACCTTGGGTTGCTTGAGTGCCGCACTCAGCAGGGTATCAATGCCGCGTCCCTCGTAGAGGTGCCCCACATAGGTCGCGATGCTCTGATTAAGGGGCAGGCCCAACTGCTGTCGTGCTTCGGCAAGGGTTAGGGCCGGTTCAAAGCGTTCCAAATCCACCCCATCGGGCAGCACCATGATTTTATCGGCGGGCACGCCAAAGGCACGATACCTCTCAGCCAAAGGTTCGGAGATGGTGGTCAAGGCCACTAAATTTGGATGGTCGGCCAGACTCAGCATGGCGTCAGCCTCTTCATTTCGACCAGGTGGGCTGTGGGTTTCCACCACGGTAGGGATACCCAATTTCAGCGTGTATGCCAGCAGGGGATAGGTGCGGGTATAGACCAGATCAACCCGTTTGCGCTTACAACGCCAAGCGGCCAATTGAAAATAGAGCTCACGCAGCCAACGATATTGCGACTGCTCTAAACGGCGCAGGGGATAGGGGATTAGGGTAAAGGGGTGGGTTAGTCCATAAAAGGCCGCCATATTTTCAACGGTTAGGCGGTTGCGATTATGCCACCAGACATTGGTAATAAATTCAAATTGCTCCACGCACTGGGACCAAGCCTGTCCATTTTTAAGCATCTGCATGGCATGGGCCCGTCGATTATCCGGCAGGTCGATGCTGTTGACATAGGCCACGGAAAGAGGGTGTTTGGTAGGCGGCATGGTATTATGACCCTCATTAAAGAAAATGAACCCCAAAGCCATGAGGGTAGCATGTTTGCCCGAGCGGGGGCACGGCCAGCGATGGATCAGCGGCCAAAATGTGCGTCCGCAACATTTTGTACGGAGGGCTCTTGAGCTTCCTGTGTTTTGGTCTTTAAAATCATCTCAGCCCATCACCGTGCCTAAGTTATCCCATTGAAAGATGGTGTAAATCGTTCACGTATGTGATTGTCGATGTTATCTTGGGCTTTTTTCGCTATAATGTGCGGTCTGCAAAACATCTCCTTAACCACGGAGCAGCCTTAACATGCGCATTTTTTTTGCCTGCGACCATGGCGCCAGCGAGCTGAAACAGCACCTTATGGCGTACTTGGCCAAACGGGATCGTGTCGAGCTGGTGGACCTGGGCTGTGATGGAACGACCTCGGTAGACTACCCCGATTATGCCGCTACCCTGTGTAAAGCGGTGCTGGCCAGTGCTGGCGATCGTGGCGTGCTGTTGTGCGGTACCGGCATCGGGATCTCCATTGCCGCCAACCGCTTTGCCGGTATTCGCGCGGCACTCTGCCATGATGCCTACACCGCCCGTCTGTGCCGTGAACATAATGACGCCAACGTGTTGGTGCTGGGTGGTCGTACCACCGGTCCTGCGGTGGCCGAAGAGATGCTCGACCTCTGGCTGGATACCCCCTATGCCGGGGGACGCCATCAGCGCCGACTGGACAAAATTGAATCCAACGCCCGTGAGGTATAAAAACCGGGTTTTACATAGCATACTCAAAACCAACATGCCCTACGTTGTGGGAAGGACCTGATCCATCATGAATACTGCCGACCTGAAAAGCTTCGATCCTGAAGTGCAATCCGCCATTGATGAGGAACTGGGGCGTCAGCGCCATCAGATCGAACTGATCGCTTCGGAAAATATTGTCAGCCCGGCGGTGATGGCCGCTCAGGGCAGCGTCATGACCAATAAGTATGCCGAAGGCTACCCCGCCAAACGCTATTATGGCGGTTGTGAGTTTGTGGATAAGGTGGAGGTACTGGCCATCGAACGGGCCAAGCAGCTCTTTGGTTGCGCCTACGCCAACGTTCAACCCCACTCCGGTTCCCAGGCCAACATGGCAGCCTTTATGGCCATTGCCCCGGCGGGTTCCACCATCCTGGGCATGTCGCTGGCCCATGGTGGACATTTGACCCACGGTGCCAAGGTTAACTTTTCCGGCCAGATCTACAATGCGGTGCAGTATGGCTTGAATGGAGAGTCTGAGCGCATCGACTTTGATCAGGTGCAAGCCTTGGCCATGGAGCATAAACCCGCCATTATCGTTGCGGGTGCCTCGGCCTACAGCCGTATCATTGATTTTGCCAAATTTCGTGAAATCTGCGATGCCGTGGGTGCCAAACTGGTGGTGGATATGGCGCACTTTGCCGGTTTAGTGGCCACCGGCGAACACCCCAGCCCCTTCCCCCATGCCGATATTGTGACCACCACCACCCATAAGACCCTGCGCGGTCCCCGTGGCGGTATGATTTTAACCAACGATGAAGAGCTGGCGAAAAAGATCAACTCCAAGATCTTCCCCGGTATTCAGGGTGGCCCGTTGATGCATGTGATTGCCGCTAAAGCGGTGGCTTTTAAAGAGGCGCTCTCACCTGAATTTAAGATCTACACTCAACAGGTGCGTAAAAATGCTGTCGCCTTGGCTGAGGTATTGGTGGAGGGGGGACTGCGTATCGTCTCCGGCGGGACAGACAACCATCTTATGTTGGTGGATCTTACCAGCCGCGATATCACCGGCAAAGATACGGAACATGCGTTGGAGCGGGCAGGTCTAACCTGTAATAAAAACGCCATCCCCAACGATCCACGCAGTCCTTTCATCACCTCGGGTGTACGCCTTGGTACCCCCGCTGCGACCACCCGTGGATTTGATGAAGAGGCCTTTCGTGCGGTGGGTCGCCTGATCGTGCGGGTGGTGGATGCGGTAGCAGCCAGCGGCGGTGCGGGAGATCCGGCCATTGAGGCTGAGGTGCATAAAGAAGTGGATGCTTTGTGCCAAAAATTCCCAATCTACGCAGACATTTAACAGGGATCTTCATCACATAAGGCGGCGCATTTGGTCTGTTGAATTGGGCTAAATGCGTCCCCTACCCTGAGCCATTCATGGGGTGCTGGGCTGCTGGTTGTATGGATGCCTAGCCATATCTTACCACCGCTTTGTATCATTCCGGTTCCAATATCGCCACCGTCTGAGGGTAGAGATCATGGCCAAACCCGATGCTGGTAAAGATCGCGCCTATATGGACCACGCCTTACGTTTGGCCGCACGCGGCCTAGGGCGCACACGACCCAACCCTACCGTGGGCTGTGTGATTGTAAAAGAGGATCGCATCATCGGCAGAGGGTGGCACCGCAAGGCTGGCGGCCCCCATGCTGAGGTTGAGGCTCTGCGTATGGCCGGCGAGGCGGCCCGTGGGGCTACCGCTTATGTGACCCTGGAACCATGCAGTCATCATGGCCGCACACCACCCTGCTGTGAAGGGCTGATTAAAGCAGGCATTCGGCGGGTGGTGGCTGCCATGGAAGATCCGAATCCGCTGGTCTCTGGTCAGGGTTTTCAACGCTTGAAACAGGCGGGGGTGGTGGTGCAGGTAGGGGTGCGGGAAGAAGCCGCCCAGATGTTGATCCGTCCGTTTATTACCCGTATTTTGCACAATCGACCCATGGTTACGCTGAAATCGGCGGCCTCTCTGGATGGTAAAACCGCTACCCGCGAGCGCCATAGCCAGTGGATTACTGGCGAAGCTGCCCGTAAACGAGGCCACCGTTTGCGCGATACCCATGATGTGATTTTAACCGGCATTCAAACCGTGCTGGCGGATGATCCACGACTTACCTGCCGGTTAAAGGGGGGACGGGATCCAATCCGGGTTGTGGTGGACAGCAGCTTAAAACTTTCTGAAAATGCGGGGGTTATCAATCCTGACTCCACCGCGCCGGTATGGGTGGCCACCACCTTACGGGCTCCAGAGGAGAAGCGTGCGCTGTTTGCTTTGCTGCCCGGCGTTGAGGTGATCATGTGCGCCGAGGATGATACAGGACGGGTAGATCTTTACGATCTGATGGAAAAATTGGCGAAGCGCGAGATTACCAGCGTGTTGGCTGAGGCTGGTGGTGTATTATCCGGTGCTTTATTGGACAAAAGGCTGGTGGACCGGATTGCGCTGTTCATGGCCCCGATGTTGATTGGTGGACGTGAGGCGTCGGGTATATTGGATAGCTTGGGGGCGGCTAAATTGACGGAAGCACCGCGATTGGACCATGTTACCCTGACCTCGCTGGATGGGGATCTGTTGGTTGAGGGCTGCGTGGTGTATGGTGCCACCGAAGGCTAAGGGGGAGGATGCCCAACTGAGCCATATTTGGCGGCGGGTTTGGTGGGGTTTTCTTTCTATTTTATCCTCATTTGGAGGATAATCGCGGCGATGGGTCGTGTTGAACGGTTCTTTTTATAGATTTACCTTGCATGGTTGTTGCCGTTGTAGGGTGGATGATCCACGATCTGGGGCATGGATAGCCTGTTTCAATGGAGAGCGCGAACCATGTTTACAGGATTAATTGAGACGGTTGGTCAGGTGGCGGCGCTGAGAAAGGGTCATGGTGAGTGGCAACTTTCTGTGCAGAGTGATCTGCCCATGGCTGAGGTTAAGTTGGGGGACTCTATTGCGGTAAGTGGTGCCTGTTTGACGGTGACGCAGATGGCGGGTCGTCAGTTTACGGTGGAAGTTTCTCAGGAGTCTGTTGCCAAAACCACGTTTGCTGCCCTACAGGTGGGTGCTGCGGTTAATCTGGAACGCGCCCTGCGCATGGGGGGGCGTCTGGACGGGCATTTGGTGCAGGGCCATGTGGACGCGGTGGGGTGGTTGGAGTCGCAGCAGCCCCGTGGCGGTTCGATGGAACTTTGGTTCCGTGTGCCGGGAGAGATTGGGCGCTATATTATACCCAAGGGCTCTATAGCCATTGACGGGATTAGCTTAACGGTCAATCAGGTTGCCGATGGTGAGGATGCCACACGGTTTTCGATCAATGTTATTCCGCTGACACAGCGCAAGACCACCTTGGGCGGGCTTGCGGTGGGCGGTCGGGTGAATGTAGAGACAGATCTCTTGGGTCGTTATGTTGAGCGGCTCTTACGTCGGGGTGGCAACTGCGCGGTTAAGGGTAGCGACCACGGCATCACGGAAGCGTTCTTAAAAGAGCGCGGATTTGCTTAAAGACGGTACTATGTCCGATTTCAATTCCATTACGGAAATACTGGAAGATTTTCGCCAAGGTAAGATGGTTATCTTGGTTGATGATGAGAACCGTGAAAATGAGGGCGACCTGATTGTTGCGGCGGAGTTTTGCGACGCGCCAGCGGTTAACTTTATGACCAAGCATGGTCGGGGTTTGATTTGCCTCTCCCTGACGCAGGCACGGGTCGAGAAGCTACAACTGCCTTTAATGGTGGTGGATAATGACGCCAAGTTTAAGACCGCCTTTACGGTCTCCATTGAGGCTAAGGTAGGGGTTACGACGGGCATTTCGGCGCAGGATCGGGCGCGTACCATTGAGGCCGCCATTGCGGACACCAGCGGCCCGGAGGATATATCGCGTCCGGGTCATGTTTTTCCACTGGTGGCTAAGGATGGTGGGGTTTTGGTGCGGGCTGGTCACACAGAGGCTTCGGTGGATTTGGCACGGCTGAGTGGTTTAAAGCCGGCGGCGGTGATTTGCGAGATTTTGAAGGATGACGGCACCATGGCGCGGGTGCCGGATTTGATTCCGTTGGCCAAGCAGATGGGGATCAAACTGGGGACCATTGCGGATTTGATTGCCTATCGTCGTCAGACTGAACAATTGGTGCATCGTGCGGTGGAGACACGGCTACCGAGTGCCTATGGTGGTGAGTGGAAATTGGTGGCCTATACCAATGATGTGGATCAACACCAGCATGTGGCGTTGGTTAAGGGCAATGTGGATGATGGTTCGCCGGTGTTGGTACGGGTGCATTCGGAGTGTTTGACGGGGGATATGTTTGGTTCGTTGCGGTGTGATTGTGGTCCCCAGTTACAGGCGGCGATGGAGCAGATTGGTCAAGAGGGGCGGGGTGTGATTGTCTATCTGCGGCAGGAGGGGCGCGGTATTGGATTGATCAACAAGATGCATGCTTACAATTTGCAGGATGAGGGGCAGGATACGGTTGAGGCCAACGAGGCTTTGGGTTTTTCTGCGGATTTGCGGGATTATGGTATTGGTGCGCAGATTTTGAAGGATCTGGGTGTAACCCATATGAAATTGATGACCAACAATCCGAAAAAGATTGTGGGTTTGACAGGATATGGTCTGGATGTGGTGGATCGGGTTCCGTTGGAGATTAAATCGGGCATGACCAACGAGCGCTATTTACGGGCCAAGAAGCACAAGTTGGGGCATATGCTACGGCAGTTCCCGGAATCCAACGAATCTTAACGACGAGAAGGAGAGGACATGGGCGATATTATTGAGCTGGAGGGTCATCTGACCGTTGATGGCAAGAAGTTCTGCCTGCTTTTGTCCCGTTTTAACAGCTTTATTACCGAGCGTTTGTTGGAAGGGGCGATTGATTGCATTGTGCGTCATGGTGGCAAGCGTGAGGATATTACGGTTGCGCGGGTACCGGGTGCCTTTGAGCTACCGTTGGTGGCGCAGAAGGCGGCTAAGAGTGGCAAATATGATGGTATTGTCTGTTTGGGTGCGGTAATACGTGGTTCGACGCCTCATTTTGATTATGTTTCGTCGGAGGTAACGAAGGGAGTTGCTTCGATTAGTTTGGCCTATGATATGCCCATTGGTTTTGGTGTTTTGACCACGGATACGGTGGAGCAAGCCATTGATCGGGCGGGGACCAAGGCGGGCAACAAGGGTTGGGAAGCGACCATTTCTGTTATTGAGATGATCAATCTTCTGGATGGTATGTAAGGATCGGGAATGGCGCATAAATCGGACAAGTCGGGCAAATCCCGCAACACCATGCGTCGGGGTGGACGCAGCAAATCTCGTGAGATTGCCTTACAGGTATTGTATGGCTGTGAGATTGCCCATGATCCGGTGGGGCCAGCGCTACGGAATATGCTGGAGGATCCGCATTCGGAGGGGATGGATCAGGATTATTTTAGCCAGCTGACGTTGGGGGTTGAGGCCGAGCGGGAGGTTTTGGATAGCTGGATTGGGCGTGCGGGTGCGGCTTGGTCGATGGATCGTTTTTCGGTGGTGGACCATAATATTTTACGGTTGGGTATTTATGAGTTACTCAAGCAGCCGGAGGTACCGCATCGGGTGATCCTTAACGAGGCGATTGAGTTATCCAAGCGTTTTGGTGGGGAGGAGTCCAGCCGTTTTGTTAACGGTGTGATGGACAAGGTCGCCAATTTGGTACGTGAAGAAGATGCTGCGCCTATGCGGGTGTGGGATACACAGGAGTCCTAGAGATGGGTGATAAGAGCGTTGCCAATCTGGGTGAGTTTGGGGTGATTCAGCATATTTTTGCGCCGATTCAGTCTAAGCAGGGGGAGGGTGTACAGCTTGGTATTGGGGATGATGCGGCCTGTTTGGTGGTACCGCGCACGCAGGATTTATTAGCGACCACGGACACGATGGTTGAGGGGATACATTTTAGCAGTGATGCGGATCCTTATTTATTGGGTCAGAAGGCGTTAGCGGTTAATCTTTCGGACATTGCGGCGATGGGTGGATTACCTCGTTGGTATTTGCTGTCGATGGCGGTACCTAATCGCACTTCGCAGAGTTGGTTGGAGGAGTTTGCGCGTGGGGTTAAGGCGGCTTCGGAGATGTTTCACGTGGCATTGGTTGGTGGGGACACGGTCCGTTCGAATGCGAAGATTGTGATTACGGTACAGATGTTGGGTTTGATTGGTCAGCATCGTGCGGTGGCGCGTTCGGGGGCGCAGGTTGGGGATCGTCTTTATCTTTCTGGCACGTTGGGGGATTCGGCGTTTGGTTTGGCGCATTTATTGGGTAAGTTGCCTGCTATGTTGGCGGATGATGTGAGTTATTTAAGTCGTCGTCATCATTTACCAGAGCCACGTATTCAGTTAGGCATGGCGTTACAGGATGCGGCGTTGGCGCATGCGTGTATTGATGTATCGGATGGTTTGCTTGCGGATTTGCAGCATATTTGTGAGGCGTCTCAGGTTAGTGCGGTGGTGGATGTGGAGAAGTTACCGTTTTCGGAGTCGGCGCAGCGTGTGATTGCTCAGTATGGGCGTAGTGCGTTGGAGTTGGCGTTAACGGGTGGTGAGGATTATGAGTTATTATTTGCCATATCGCCTGGGGCGGCGGATCAGGTAGAGAAGATTGTGCATCAGGTTGGGGTTTCGTTGGTTGAGATTGGTGAGGTTGTGGGGGTTGGGGAGCGGCCTGGGGTTGTGGTGCGTCAGGGTGGGGAGGTATTGAGTATTGCGCAGAGTGGTTGGACGCATTTTTAGAGCGTGGGTATGGTAGGGGGGTGTGTATTCGAGTGATCTTGAATGCCTTTATGCCCAGGGAGTCTCATTATTAAAAGGGATTGGGGGGTCTGGGGGGAAGCTCTGCTTGCCCACCCAGCGGGTGCAGGGCGGCGCCCTGCCGGGTCTGGGCAGCGCCCAGTGGGGTTCGGGGCGAAGCCCTGAGATCTTTTGATCTTTTGTAAAGCCCCGTACCGATGGAGCAAGGGTGCAGGGATTTTTTTAAGCGAGCAGGGGTTTTATAGGGGAGCGGTACGGGGCGTAGGGTAGCGATGTCACGCGCCAGCGTGGCGGGCGGTTGGGCACATGGGCGCTGGGGGGGGAAGCCGCGCACGGGCCGATGTGGTAGAGGGCATATTTGAGTGATCTTGAATGCCTTTATGCCCAGGGAGTCCCATTATTAAAAGGGATTGGGGGGTCTGGGGGGAAGCTCTGCTTGCCCACCCAGCGGGTGCAGGGCGGCGCCCTGCCGGGTCTGGGCAGCGCCCAGTGGGGTTCGGGGCGAAGCCCTGAGATCTTTTGACTTTTTTAATCTTTTGATCTTTTGTAAAGCCCCGTACCGATGGAGCAAGGGTGCAGGGATTTTTTTAAGCGAGCAGGGGTTTTGTAGGGGAGCGGTACGGGGCGTAGGGTAGCGATGTCACGCGCCAGCGTGGCGGGCGGTTGGGCACATGGTGGCTGGAGTAAAAACCTGGGCACACAGCCGCTGGGGGGGAACCTGGGCACACAGCCGCTGGGGGAGTAAAACCGATACATCCCCCAACCACAGCTCAGACCTAACCCCCGCTGGGGCATTGGGCATCCCCTCTGGGCGATCCCTTGAAAAAAGCCTCAAGGGACCCCCCAGAGGGGATTAAAAGGCTGGCTCGCTGGTCGCTTACAGGCCAAAAAAACGGCCTGTAAGCTCCCCTAGCGAAGGGCGAGCCTAAAAGCAAAAAAGTCAAAAGATCAAAAGCAAAACCCTGGGGAGAGACAGAGAACTTCTCCCCCCAGACCCCCCTCTAACCTTTTTTTAAGCATAAAAAAATCATACCGTTTTGTGCCAAGCCTGGGGAAAACGCAAAAAAGTCAAACGATCAAAAGCTAAACCCTGGGGGAAGACAGAGAACTTCTCCCCCCAGACCCCCCTCTAACCTTTTTTTAATCTTTTAAAAGCCATACCATTGGGTGCGTAAGCAGGGGGAAAACGCAAAAAAGTCAAACGATCAAAAGCTAAACCCTGGGGAAAGACAAAGAACTTCTCCCCCCAGACCCCCCCTAACCTTTTTTTAATCGTAAATTACACGATAAATTCAACACCACCCCAAAGATCTGAAATACTATGTCCCCTAACCAATTAAAAAATATGCTCGAACAGGTCGCTAACGGTACCCTAACCGTGCAAAACGCCCTGAGCCAACTCAAACACTTTCCCACAGATACCATCCAACAACAGGGACAAACCATCGCCCAATTGGATACCCACCGCGAACTGCGTCATGGCTTTCCAGAAGTTATCCTCGCCCAAGGGAAAAAATTTGCACACCTCAACGCCATCACCAGCCGCGCCCTCAACCATAAACGTAACCTGCTCATTACCCGTATCGGGAAAAAACGGGCCGCAAAATTACTAGCCAATCACCCCCAACTAACCCACCACCCCCTGCCCCGCTGTGTCACCTGGCAACCCACAGCCAATCAACCCAATATCGGCCTGGTCGCCGTGCTCTGCGCCGGAACCAGTGACCTCGCCGTCGCCGAAGAAGCCGCCCTCACCGCCCGCATGCTGGGTGCCCAAGTCGAAACCCACTACGACGCCGGAGTGGCCGGGCTACACCGTCTGCTCGCCGCCTCCACATTGCTGCAAACCGCACGGGTCTTTATCGTCGTGGCCGGTATGGAAGGTGCCCTGCCCTCCGTGGTCGGCGGACTGGTCGACCGCCCCGTCATCGCCGTGCCTACCTCCCAAGGATACGGCGCCTCCCTAGGCGGTATCGCCGCCCTGCTGGGTATGCTCAATAGCTGCGCCTCCAATGTCACCACCGTTAATATTGATAACGGCTTCGGCGCAGGCTACGTGGCCGCCCTCATTAACCGAACATCCATGCCATAAAAAATGAGGCTGCAAACAAGCCACTTACGCCATATTTTACCCAAGCAACAACCATCCTAATCCTGAGACCCACCTCTAAAGCCAAAGCATCGGTTTTTACCAAACACCACACACAATCGGGTAAAAGCAGGAAAAAATGGGGAGTGTGGGTTGACTTCCGCTTGAGGGTGGCATTCAATGATTTTTGTATGGGTCCGGTTGCTTTTTTGATAGCACCGACGGAACCACCCTCTGGGTGAAACAGACAGCGCATTTTCCAGTACAAATGCGCCGTACAACAATCAAGGGGACGCAACATGGAACCGTTAGCTTGGATCGGAATCGCATTGGGCACCATGGCCGTGTGGTTCCTTTGGGAACGCGGTGCCAATAAGCCTTCAGCACCACCTCCACCACCGCCGCAACCAAGACGGGAGAACCCCAAACAGACCGTCCTGCCACCCGAGCCCAAACCCGAGCCCAAACCTAAAGCGGCACCCGCCACGGTGACGGTTGAGGCCGTTGCAGAACCCGATATAGAACCCATACCAGCCTCTCCCCCGGTCGCTGAACCCTGCGTGACACCCACCGCCGAAGCTGTCCCCGAAAAAGAGGCACCACCACCCATAACCCCCACCAAACCCTTGGTGGAAAAAACCGTTGAACCCGTGACCGAACCCTTGGTGGAAAAAACCGTTGAACCCGTGACCGAACCCATATCCGTTGCTCAACCAAAGTCCAGAGCCAACGATCAAAAAAATGCTCTTTCTGAAGCAAAAGAGTTGATGCTGCCCATACTGTCAGACAAATACGACAAGAGCTACCAGGGTAAAAACCCCCTAGATGAAAACGTTGAATCCCGTATGAACCCCGCTCAACAGATCTGTAGCTGTGCGGATTTTGTACAAAACAGAAAAGATTATCCGCTGGGGGATATCCGTCGGGTGTGCGCCTGTCAAGCGCTTAAACTGACCCAAATTCGGGCCAAATCCTGTTACGAACCCCTCGTTTGGTGCGCCATTATCGGGGGTAAACAGAGAGATTTAAGCCACTTTTACCAGACTGATCTGCTGGGGGACCCTGCCGGTATCGGCTTTATTCCGGGTGGCTCGGTGGTGGCTCTACATACCCGCGCACCAAAACGAGGCGATGACCAAGGTCACGCGACCGGTGACTATAAGGTGTTTGAATATGATTTGAGTAGCCGTGAATGGCTGGAACCTGCACCGCCAATACACCTTGCCGAGGTTGCGCAACCCATGTTAGACGACCTGTTTAATACACATTAAGGGCAGTACACTTTTTCATAAGCCCCCTTGTACCCTAAGGGCCACAAAGGGGCTTTTTACATGGGTAGGATTATTCACTCTTATGGCAACTTACTTGATTACCGGTGGATGTGGTTTTATCGGATCTCATCTGGCGGATGCCCTGCTGGCCCGGGGTGATGGCGTACGAATTTTAGATGATCTCTCCACCGGTAAACGGGAGAATGTGCAGGGGACCTGTGAGATAATCCTCGGTGATGTGGCCGACAGCCAAACCGTTCGGCAGGCTATGCAAGGGGTAGATGGCTGTTTTCATCTGGCCGCAGTGGCTTCGGTGGCGCGCTCCAATGAAGATTGGGTAGGCACCCACCGCATTAACCAAACCGGCTCGGTTAATGTGTTTGATGCCGCGCGACACGCCAAAGATGGGCAACCCGTACCGGTGGTGTACGCCTCTTCGGCGGCAACCTATGGCGCGTGCCAAACACTGCCTATTCACGAAGATGCCCCCCGTAACCCCCTAACCGCTTATGGCGCCGATAAGCTGGGTTCGGAACTGCACGCGGTGGTCGCCAGTGGTGTGCATGGTGTGCCGACCTGCGGTTTTCGTTTTTTTAATGTGTATGGCCCCAGGCAAGATCCCAGCTCCCCTTACTCTGGCGTGATCTCCATTTTTACCAACCGCATGCGGGTTGGTCAGGATGTCACCATCTTTGGTGATGGCGGACAGACTCGGGATTTTGTCTATGTGGCCGATGTGGTGGCGCATCTGCTGGCAGGTATGGACCGTGCGACGGGTGAGGCTAAGGTTTACAATGTCTGCACCGGTCGAGAAATCACCCTTTTGCAACTTGCCCTGATGATTCGGTCACTGCTTGATAGCAAGATTGCCATTCACCATGGAGAGCCCCGCGCGGGGGATATTCGTGAATCGTTGGGGGATCCCCGTCGCGCAACCGCTGAATTAGGGGTTCGTGCTGAGATTACGTTGGAAGATGGACTTAAACGGCTGCTGGATAGCTTAAAAAACGGTTAAAAAATCCTCCATTTTTGGGAGAGTGTTGATGAAAAAGCTGTTAATTGCGCTTATATCACTGATCGTCTTGGTTATTGTGGTTTTGGTGGCAATCCCTCTGTTTGTGGACCCCAATGAACACAAACCCTTGATTGCAGAAAAAGTACACGAAGCAACGGGGCGGACATTAAGTTTAAATGGAAATTTGCACCTCTCCTTATTTCCCTGGGCAGGTGTTACGATTGAAGCGGCTGAATTGGGCAACCCTGCGGATATCGGGGTTGGTCAAGCCATGGTCAAACTCAACAAGGTTGATGTACGGGTTAAGCTGATGCCCCTGCTCTCCAAGCAGGTGGTGGTGGACCGTATTATTATTGATGGCCTAGAGGCTCACCTTATCCGGGATAAACACGGTAAAGACAACTGGAGCGATTTAAGCGGTGGTGGCAAGGGTGCCCAAACCGATACCGCAGCGCCCCAGGCCGGTGGTACCAACCAAGAGAAAGCCGCTGGCTCCAGCCCCTTGGCGGGTTTAAGTCTGGGTGGCGTAGAGATTAGCAATGCCAAGGTGAGCTTTCGGGATGAGCAGGCAGATTTAGTGGCCAGTTTAAACCCGCTTAATCTTGCCACTGGGGCGGTCGCGCTAGGGCAACCGGTAGATCTTACGCTGGATGCCAAGCTGGCTAAGCGCAGCATTAGCGGAAAGGGTGAAGCGCTGGATGTGGGGGTTCAGTTTAGTGGTCAGCTACAGCCTGCGGCGGATATGCAATCTTTGCTGCTTAACGGCATGAAGTTGATGATCGAGACCACTGCTAAGGGTTTACCGGTTACGAAGGTTCAGACCCAGCTCAGCGCGGATGTTGCGGTGGATCTCAAGGGTGGCACGGTTAAGATAAGCCGCAACAAACTGGCCATTGAGGCCGAGGGCAGCCCAGAGTTGGGTATGGATACGGTGCGTGCGGCGTTGACGGGCTCCATAGGGGTTAATCTGGAGCCCTTAACGATTGAGATCAGCGGGTTGGATCTGACGGTTCAGGGCAATGGTGGCAAACTGCCTGGGGGTTCGGTGGATCTGCATATGGCTGCGGATCTACTGGCCAACATGGCGGCGGGCACGGTTGGGGTTAAGAATCTGCGGTTGGAAGGTTTTGAGCAGCAGTTAAAAGCCAGTGGTGATGTGGATGTCAGCAATCTGAATGGTGATCCACGGGTGGGTTGGCAGTTGACGATGCAACCCACTTCGCCTAAGGGTTTGATGAGCAAGTTGGGTTTACCGGCGCTGCAAACGGCTGATCCCACCGCGTTGACCAAGCTGGCACTGGCGATTCAGGGTAAGTTAGAGATGGCTGGGGCGGGTTCGGTGGCGTTAAGTAAGTTTGATCTTACATTGGATGATACGCACCTTACCGGCACGGTTTCGGCACCCCGTTTGGATGGCACTGCGGCCCGCTTTGATTTACGCGGGGATGGGCTTAATTTGGACCGTTATATGATGACGGCTGGTGGAGAGGGTGCGAAGGCGGCTCAACCGAATTCGACGGCTGAGGGTAAAGCGGCAGCAACGGGTGATGAGATCCTTATTGATCAAGCGACCATGGCACAGTTACGCAAGTTAGATATTAAGGGTCAGATTGTGTTGGACCGTTTAACGGCGGCTAAGGGTCACTTTGAGAAGGTGACGATCAAGGTGGATGCTGGTGATGGTGTGCTGAAGTTGAATCCTTTTTCGGTCAACCTTTACAAGGGTTCTTTGGTGACCACGGGGCAGATGGATGTTCGTGGCAACGAGCCTAAGATGGCGTTTAGAAAGGTTTTGCAGGGCGTACAGGTAGGGGATATGCTCAAGGAGATGGCGGATGTCACGCTGATTACGGGTCAGGCGGATTTGGATTTGGACACCACCACCCAGGGCAGCACCATGAAGGGGTTAAAGCGGCATGTGAATGGTCGCATTCAGGGTGGTGTAACCAAGGGCACATTACAGGGTTTGGATATTCTGGGTCAGATCAAGGCGGCGTATGCCATGGCGCGTGGCAAACCGGCGCCTAGTGGGGGTTCTAAGGATACGGCGTTTGATGATATGCTTTTGGATGCACGTATTGTGGATGGTGTGATCCAGCATGAGCGTTTAAAGGTCAGTTCTAATGATCTGATTATGGAGGGCAAGGGCACGGTGGATCTGGCGGAGGAGCAGTTAGATTATCACATGGAGGCCAAGGTACGTAATTTGGGTGGGGATGGTAAGTCGTTGACGGTGCCGGTATTGGTCAAGGGTAGCTGGAACAGTCCTGGTGTATCGGTGGATACGGCGGCGTTGCTGCAATCGTTGGCTAAGGAGCAGGCGCAGGATAAGATCAACGATGTGTTGGATAAAAAATTGGGGGATAAGGCGGCGCCGGTTAAACAGTTATTGAAGGGTTTAAAGCTGTTTTAAGCGGGGTTGAGAGGGTTATGTGTAGCCGGGGGGCTGGTGTTTTGACACTGGCCCCTTTTTGGTGTTTGCCCCGTGACCTCTTAGAAGGAGAGTGTAATAGTAGGGGGCTTGCTTCCATTTTGGTTGGGGTAGGTTAGCGGCTAGCTCGGTTGGTGTTGGGTGGTATGAACCTTTTACTGTGCGTATTGATGGTGTGATGACATTCTCCTTTTTTGTTGAGTGGGCACCGTGGATTGTGATGGGGTTGATTCTTTTTGGGATCGGCTACCGCATGGGTCAACATGCTCCGATGGAAGATATGGAGGAGATGGCGCGTCGTCGTGATGCGGCGTTTACGTATCGTGGTTTAAATTTTTTGCTTAATGATGAGCCGGACAAGGCGATTGAGGCGTTTAGTCAGGCGGTACGGGTGAATTCGGAGACGGTAGAGGTTTATTTATCGTTGGCGAATTTATTTTTGAAGCAGGGGGAGTTAGGTCGGGCGATACGGATGCATCAAAATTTATTGGAGCGTCCGAATTTGAGTCGCGAGACTCGTATTGCGGCGTTGTATGGTTTGGGTGAGGATTATCGTAAGAGTGGTTTTGTGGATCGCGCGGTGCATGCGTATCATCAGACATTGGAGGTAGATCCTGGTCATTTAAAGGCGTTGAGGGCGTTGATGACGCTGCATGAGAACGAGAAGCGGTGGGATAAAGCGTTAGAGATGTTGGAGCGTATTCGCAAGGTGACGGGGGATGAGGATCCACGGCGTGCGGCGCATTTACGGGTACAGATTGGGCGTGAGCAGTTACGTCATGATGTTGCACCGCCGTCGGTGGAGGATGCGACGCGTAATTTTGAGCGTGCGATTGAGGTACATCCTGGTTGTGTTGAGGCACGACGTATTATGGCGGAGGTTGCGTTAAAGGGGGGGGATCCTGGGCATGCGGTTGATTTATTAAAGGAGTTACGTCACACGCGGCCTGGGCACATGTTTTTATTGGTTGATATATTACGTCGTTCTTATGATGCATTGGAGGATCGGTGTGGTTTTGAGTCATGTATGGACGAGGCGGCGCATGCGCAGAGTGCGTCACCGCAATTGATGGTACAGTGGGGCAAGTGGTTGGAGGCGGAGGGGCGTTTGGAGGAGGTATCGGCGTTGTTGGAGATGGGTTTAAGGCGGCGTCCGGATTCGGCGGTATTGGCGCAGTGGTATGTTGCTTTTTTGGGGCGTCATGGTCGTTCTGATGAGGGTTTATTGGTTGCTACGCGGTGTTTGGATGGCATTGTGGGGCGTCAGCCTAATTTTCGTTGCACGCATTGTGGGTTTGAGAGTCATGAGATTTATTGGCGTTGTCCGCAGTGTCATGAGTGGGATGAGATGGAGCCGTTGTAGGGGGTGGTAGAGGGGATCTTGAATGCCTTTATGCCCAGGGAGTCTCATTATTAAAAGGGATTGGGGGGTCTGGGGGGAAGCTCTGCTTGCCCGCCCAGCGGGTGCAGGGCGGCGCCCAGTGGGGTTCGGGGCGAAGCCCTGAGATCTTTTGACTTTTTTAATCTTTTAATCTTTTGTAAAGCCCCGTACCGATGGAGCAAGGGTGCAGGGATTTTTTTAAGCGAGCAGGGGTTTTGTAGGGGTGCGGTACGGGGCGTAGGGTAGCGATGTCACGCGCCAGCGTGGCGGGCGGTTGGGCACATGGGCGTTGGGGGGAAACCGTGCACGGGCCGATGTGGTAGAGGGCATATTTGAGTGATCTTGAATGCCTTTATGCCCAGGGAGTCCCATTATTAAAAGGGATTGGGGGGTCTGGGGGGAAGCTCTGCTTGCCCGCCCAGCGGGTGCAGGGCGGCGCCCTGCCGGGTCTGGGCGGCGCCCAGTGGGGTTCGGGGCGAAGCCCTGAGATCTTTTGACTTTTTTAATCTTTTAATCTTTTGTAAAGCCCCGTACCGATGGAGCAAGGGTGCAGGGATTTTGTAGGGGTGCGGTACGGGGCGTAGGGTAGCGATGTCACGCGCCAGCGTGGCGGGCGGTTGGGCACATGGGCGTTGGGGGGAAACCTGGGCACACAGCCGCTGGGGGGAAACCTGGGCACACAGCCGCTGGGGGGGAACCTGGGCACACAGCCGCTGGGGGGAAACCTGGGCACACAGCCGCTGGGGGGGAACCTAGGCACACAGCCGCTGGGGGGGAACCTAGGCACACAGCCGCTGGGGGGGAACCTGGGCACACAGCCGCTGGGAGAGTAAAACCGATACATCCCCCAACCACAGCTCAGCCTAACCCCCGCTGGGGCATTGGGCATCCCCTCTGGGCGATCCCTTGAAAAAAGCCTCAAGGGACCCCCCAGAGGGGATTAAAAGGCTGGCTCGCTGGTCGCTTACAGGCCAAAAAAACGGCCTGTAAGCTCCCCTAGCGAAGGGCGAGCCTAAAAGCAAAAAAGTCAAAAGATCAAAAGCAAAACCCTGGGGAGAGACAGAGAACTTCTCCCCCCAGACCCCCCTCTAACCTTTTTTTAAGCATAAAAAAACTTACCCATTACCCATACCATTAGATGCCAAACCCCTAGGAAAACCATGAACGGTATCTTCATCGCCCTGATCTTCATCGCCTTCAGCATGGCCGCCTTCAACACCCTCACCGGTGATGCCACCGCCATGCAAGCCCTCTCCACCGCTATGGTCGACGCCGCCAAAAGCTCCGTCGATCTCGCCCTCGGCCTAGTCGGCGTCATGGCCCTCTTCCTCGGCCTCATGAAAGTCGTCGAAAAAGGCGGACTACTCACCATCCTCGCTAAACTTATCCGACCCCTCATGATCCGACTCTTCCCCGAAATTCCCCCTAACCACCCCGCTATGGGCGCCATGATCCTTAACCTCGCCGCTAATGCCCTCGGCCTCGGTAATGCCGCTACCCCCTTCGGCATCCGCGCCATGCAAGCCCTCGATAGCCTAAACCCTCAAAAAGGAACCGCCACCAACAGTATGGCCCTGTTCCTCGCCATCAATACCAGCTCCGTCACCCTGCTGCCCACCGGCGTCATCACCCTGCGTGCCGCCGCCGGTAGCCTCGACCCCGCCGCCATCCTACCAACCACCCTGTTCGCGACCATCTGCTCAACAACCGTCGCCATCCTCGCCGCCCGCCTCTACCAACGCTTCTCACCAGCACCCACCAGTCAAACCAATAACGCTGAAAATATTACTATGGACGATTCTTTAAGTATTGATCAAAAAGAGATGCTGCAAAATAGCCACACCGCGACCTCCACCACCGCCTCCTACCTGTTCCTCGCTGCAATCCTCTGTCTCGTGCCCCTTACCATCCTCTACGGCAAAGCCATCTCACCCTGGGTCATGCCCGGACTTATGGTGGGCATGCTGGGTTTTGGTATGCTACGCGGTGTTAAAGTCTATGAAGCGTTTATCGAAGGTGCAAAAGAAGGGTTCGATGTCGCCTTGAAAATTATTCCCTATCTCGTTGCGATTCTCGTCGCCGTTGGCATGTTCCGCGCCAGCGGTGCCATGAACCTGCTCATCGGCCTGCTCTCCCCCATCACCAGCTGGTTCGGCCTGCCCGCAGAAGCTCTACCCATGGCCCTGCTGCGTCCCCTCTCCGGCTCTGGTGCCTACGGTATCCTCGCCGATACCATCCAAAACCCCGCCATCGGCCCCGATAGCTACGTTGGTCTGCTGGTCAGTACCCTGCAAGGATCCACCGAAACCACCTTTTACGTGCTCGCCGTCTACTTTGGCGCGGTGCAAATCAAGCGGGTTCGCCACGCCCTAGCCACCGCCCTAACCGCCGATCTGGCCGGGATCTTGGCCGCTGTCTTTATCTGCCATCTGCTGTTTGCATGATGACTCGCCCCTAAAATCAGGCACACCAAAACAGATCATCCCGCTGCTTGCAGCGGGATGATTCAACCCAATCCACTCTCCTAACCCGGATATTTCATGAATCCCTTCGATGATCGCGTAGAGATCTGGATTTTAAAGATCAAGCGAGAGCGTCTGGGATTCATGAAATATCCGGGCTAACCCATCAACCACACACCGAGACTCTATCATCCCCTACTCTGAAAACTACCCTAATAAAGCCGATTTAATCTTATCCAACAAAGAGTGTCCCTCATGGGGGGATTTGGCGTGAAAATTTCCTTGATCCCCTTTACTAAGGGCCTGTTTACGGAGAAATTCACGCTCCACAAATCCATACAACTCGCCCACCTGCATCGCCTTGAGCGCGCTGCTAATCTGAAACTGCACACCACAACGCTGACCCTTAGGGCAAATCTGTTGATCATTGGCAGAACCGTAATTGCGCACATAGCCCATTAACTCAAAATCAGGGTTGCTGGGTAACTCCATCACCAATCCAGATTTGGTCTTAATTTCATGCTGGTGTTGCACTTCTAAGGAGGGGGGCACCTTGATCTTAAAATTCATGGGTGTACCCGCAGGGATAGGCTCCATATCCGACGGAAAACAGATCGCCATCCCTCCCACCGACAGATCCATAATACGGGCCTTCATCGGCTCAACAATACCAATCTCCAGTTCAGGTATAACCTTTACCCGAAAATGCCGCCGCTGATCCCACGCTTCCATGGTGGTAGGAAAGCCCAACTTATAGGCGTGTTGACCCCCAATCTCGATCGGCTCAATCAACACAACATAGCTCTCAATGGCTTTTTTGCCATTGTAAAAGCGCAGCCGCAGCAGACTGCCCGGTACCATGTTTTCGTTGGACTCTTCAGGAACCACCCGAGCAATCACCAGATGATCCTTGGCACTAAGGTAGGAAAAGGGCTGATATTTAGACTTCTCCGCAACCTCTCCGTCAACGGCTTGAGGGGGATGATCAAGAAAACGGGTGAACAAAACTTCACTGCGATTATTGACCTGAACCTCTAGGTTACTGCCTTCCTCAAGGGCCTTTTTAATCAACGAGATAACCTTTTTATCCGTTATGCGCTCCTTGGATTTTACCGGTGCCGTTGATGGTTGGCTCATGTGGTATCACCTTTTACGATTGTGGCATCAACCCAATCCTACGTAACAAACAACTAAGCTGGATGTGACTAAGCACCTTACCCCCTAGCTGAATATTTACACGCCTTTAAAAACACCTCTAAAGCTTATACCCTATGCTACTTATCGGTTTTGCTATCCTGCTTATTAAGCGGCTTTGCACTTTATGGATGACGCTACAACGCCAATGGGCTAACCTACCCAACCAAACCGTTTTAATTTAACACACAACGTACCACAGCATAGGCAAAATTACCGGCTTATGGGTACGTTTAGAGAGCGCCAAAACCATGCCAATATCCACACAAAAACATAGTTTTATTAATTTATTACAAGCAGAGCACCATGAACTGTTAACCCTGCTGGATGCCGTGGATGCACACGGTGTCGAACACCCCTTCGGTTTTTATGGCTTACAAGCGGCTGAACAGCTCATTAAGGAACATTTGCTCAGGGAAATCGAGTTTCTATATCCGTTTTTACGGCAATCTGTTGCCCATGACGCTCAATTAATTCATGAGCTGGTGCTGTTAGAAACCGATATGAAAAGCATTCTACACTGGGTCGAACTCTTTTTTGAAACCTACGCCCATAGCACAACCCATGAAAATCTAAAAATAGATTATCAAAAGCTGAAACATGCCATACAAGAGCGTATTCAACTTGCCCGTGAGCGTCTACTCCCCCTCTACCAAGAGTTGACCGCCCTTACACCAGCACCTCATGATCGTGGTCTAACCACAACGATCAACCGAGACTCTAGCCCCCACACACACCACTGTTAACTCAACAACGGCTCCGCTACCGGAAAAAAAGCTCCCTTTTCGCCGTGCCCGCTGCGATAGGGCGCCCCGTCACCACGTACCCCCCGTTTCAGCCCACCGAATAGCCATGAACTGAAACGGGCCAAGGTCACTTGATCTTCCCGACAAAGCCAAACATCGAAACACCACGGGCTGGGTTGGATTGCCAACACGGGGAAACCCCTACTGCGTCGATGCCCACACTGGCCCCTTAACCTAAGACCAATCATCCTCAAACGCATCGGCTGGGGGAAACAGATCTTCATCCTCAAACCAGTTGTCTGGTGTGTGGCTATCCACCTGACACTGGGCACCGGAAAGTCGGGCGGCCTCATCATACAACTTGGCGATAATACGGTCCAAACGACGCAGCTCAGCATCCTGTAGCTGACCACTGTTGGCCAACTCCTGCAACTCAATAAGGGTGGGATCATTCAGTTGGGCAAAAATTCGACGACGCGCAATGGCATCGGCCATAAAGCTCTGGTGCATGGTGTAATCCCCTCGTGCAAAGCGGAAATTCAAGTGAACACCATGGCTACAAAACAAGAAGCAGGCCAACCGATTTTTCAATCTTATCTAACTGTAAATATTTGGTATTTTTGTTTTATCGGAGAGGTATTCTGGGCGGCATTTAGTGCCTGAGGGGAAAAAGAGTCCACCGCTTATGGGGTAAAAAGGGAACGGACAGTGCGGTGAAGACGCGGCGGAAACCGCACTGTCCGTATATAACCTCATGCCAACTGGCACTTAAACACGCCAGTGGAAATACAAATGAGGCATGAGATCCATCAACAGACCGACTTTTAGTCAACCTTTAAGCAGCCAACCCCCACAATCGATAGGTCTGTTTGATGCCATGGCTGGTCTTGGACCATCCAATGGTAGTGGGTATATCCATCCTGGACATACCTTGGCCTTCCTTGGCCGCAGCACACGAGGTGCCCGGGGCTCCACCCCGTTTCATGACGACGCTCTACCTTGCAGCGGGTGGGAATCCTTTCCCGATCCATCCTTGGACCATGCCCTGTGGCGTTTCCTTTGCCACCGTGGTCTGCTTAGGCGATACCGCCGTCCATAATCCGAAAATGCGTCTTGTGGCTCTTGCGTTGGTAGGTTGGTACCTGCCCACTCACCAGCCATTTGTGCAGATCCTTTTTGGTCAACATAATCAGGGTCTGCGTGGCTGTGTTTTTTTCAGCACTGGGTGCATGATTGGGTATGGGGGACATCGTACGCCTCCTTGGCCAAAGATCCCTGCTTCTTGACAGCGATCTTGCTACGCCATCTCCTAATCCGTGGAGAATGGACTTTTCCTGTTGGTGGAACATGGAGCTTGCCGCAGCAAAACCTCACACCCCTGTAACATATCCGGCAACTGCGAACCGGAGATTAATGACCGCTCTGACGGTCGCATAATGGCATCCAGATAATCCTCGTACTGAAACAGATCTGCCTCTTCTGCATTGATCCACTCCACACGCTTTACACGATTTGCCATTCTAACGCCTCTCCCACCAGCGGACATTCTGTGTCTGGGATTTGATCAGCCTCCTGCCGAACAAATCTTTCCATACCCCTAATAAAGCACCATTTATGCCATATTAAAAAACCATAACGTATCCATATAGATACGCATTATTATGCAGAATTTTATCAAACGGTTTAGGGCAGAGTGTCGGTGTTATGACAGGTGCATATGAGGGTGTAGGGTACAAAGCAAACCATGGACCACAATCCGCAACAATCGGGTAGGAATGCAAATCGGTATTAGAGGGCGTTGTGCCCCCCATTTAACATGGGCTGAACTGAAGCTGCTGTGGCGGTGGATTGAGCTGTTTTGGGGCTTTGTTGAATGGTGTAGAGCCGGTGAAAATTGGAAACCCTAAGCGTGTGCAACACCCGCTCAGACGGATTGCACAAGATAACATTATGAAAGCCATGGGCATGATCACGTAACTGCAACAGAGAGGCCAGCCCTGAACTGTCAATGTAGGGAACCAAATCCATATGCAGTGAGACCTGCTCACCCTGAGGGTGGGTCTCCACCGCCTTGAGAAAGGCTACTTGATTTTTGGCATTCAAGGGTTCATCCAACTGAATATGTATTTTACCCTTTATATTCCACGTTTTAATCATGGTACCCCACCCATCATAATCGATTGCCCTGCTCATGCTTACCTCTATTACCCTAAGCGCCCTGCGCTATAATTACCATTTCGTTCTATCATATCAAGCATATTTCGTTACGATAACTCTTTTTATCTTACCTAGTTAGGTGAAGATATCACAAAAAATAACGACTTAATCTTACATATTCTACCGCCCGTATGGGTGTAATGACTTGATGATACTATTTATATTTATAGCGTTTTCTGCCAGTTAGCCGACTATTTGTTGGTAGATGCCAAGCGATTGGGGCGATCCTGATCCCCATCCCCCCGCCAGATGCGGTGCTGGGCCTCGCCCTTAAAGGCGTAATAGATGCATACATTGCGTGCTTCAAAGGGTTCAAAATAGTTGGGCACCATCAGTTCACCCTGAGCATCGACACGGTGCAAGCCCGCCTGCTGCAAGGGGGTGGTATCGGGCAGGTGTGCCCATAGATCCACATATTCACACTGCTGTTGCACAATCTGTTGGCTCAACGCACCACCACAAGCACCCAGATGATGCAGCTCCCCCACATAATCCACCACCCGCAGCGCACAGTGGCCCCCATGACACACCTTGCGTGCCACCAACAGCGCCACCGGCTGCTCCCCCCGTACCACGCCAAACAGTTGATAGTCATAGTAGGGGTGTTCTAAATAGCGGCTCTGGAGATAGCGGTTACTCTTGGCCGGAACCGCCTGCCCATTCAAATCCGGCCATGCTTGTAAAGCCGCCGCGTGCAATGGCACCAATTGGGCGTCACCAAGGGGCACCGTGGGCGCCACAAAATCCCTCGGTCTATGGGCCAGTTGAGGCACCAAGGTTGGGTGAAACAGCACATATTGGCTAAGCTGACCAGTATGAAAACCCAACGCTTTATAGAGCGCCATCACCGCCGTATTAATACCCACGGCACCGATCCAGCTATGGGGCTCCTGCTGCATCAACGTCCTTAATAGCGCAAGGCCCAGCCCCGCCACACCACAATCCTCCCGCACTTTCCACAGTGCCAGCCAGATGCCATGCCGCCCCGCCAGCGCGGCATCAAAACGGGTCATCGTAATATATCCCAATACCCCCAACAGCTCCGATCCCCGCCACGCCAACATAAAATCGTAGCCCTGTCGCCCCACCCCACGGTGTTGCCACTCAAACAGCCCCGTATGGTTGCCCATAATATGGCCCTTGCTCCAGTGCTCATCAATAAAGGCCATAACCGCATCCCGTTCATGCATCTCACAGCGGCGTATCTCAACCTTGGACATGGGGCAACTCCTCCAACATCACATGCTGGGGTTGGGGATAGGGGGTCACGCAGGACCAGCTAAAGGTGTGCTCTGGGGCTTCTGTCAGGCCAGAGCCACGCAGAAAGCTTAAACAGGGCGCGTTCCGGTCGGTGGGCCGATAGTGGGCCACCAGCCGCTTGGCCCCCTGGGCCATAGCCCAAGCCACCCCACGATGCAGCAGCAGATGCTCCACCTGACGCCCCATCACCCGGCAGCTTAAAATCAGATCGGTGATCACCGCCTCTTCCCCCTCCAGCGCCACCGCCAGAATGCCGGTTAAGCCAGAATCCCCAAACCGATCCGTCACCGAGGCCGCCCACAAAACATGCCCCGGCTGCTGCGCCCAGTGGTGAATCTGCGATTCCGAAAGACGCCGGGTAGAGATATTCATCTGATTGGTTTTATTAAAGAGTTGCTCAACACGGGGGAGATTGACCGGGGTAATGGGGCTTAAACGCACCTGCATACCCAGGCTTTGCAACCAATCCCCATGGTTGGCCAATGTGCCTTTGGTCTCCTGCCGCGCCCGCTCGGCCCGCACCATGGCGGCCCGTTGGCGATCTTCATCACTTAGCGCCGGTAGCTCAAAACAGTTCATGGCACGCAAAAAGGCTGCATATTCACTGGGCTGCTTGGGCCACTCCGGCACCAACACCTGGGGCAGCGCCTCGCGCACCCTACCCCGCTCGGCGGGATTATCATCAATAAAGACCACCGATTGCAGCCCAAGATTGATCTGCTGGCTCAGCTCCACCACATTCTGCGCCTTATCCTGCCAGTTGATGCGCCAGCCGGCCAAATCCTCCTTTTTCAACACCATCTCCGGGTGCTTCTCAAAGGCCGCCAAGGCCACCTCTTCGGTATTTTTGCTCACCACCCCCACCAACACACCCCGCTTGATCAAACCTTTGAGCGCCCGTTGAAAATCCTGAAAGGCCTCCCCCCCGTGGTCATGGCCACCGAGGCGAATGCCCTGCCAACCGGTCTCGCCGATAATGCCGCCCCACAGGGTATCATCCAGATCCACCAGCACCAGCCGTCGGGAACGCCCCTGCAAGCCATCCAACACCGCCAGAATATCTGCCGCCGCCGCTTCAAATACCCCATTCCCATACGGGGTTTTGCTGGCATAGGCCATGCGCGGCGAAGCCGCCTTATTACCGGCGCTTTGCAGCCACGCTTGCGTATCCAACAGGTGGATATTGGCCGCATCAGCCAACTGTTGCGCCAGCAGCAGATTGGCCCGCGCCAGCAGATAGCGCAACCCCAAACCCGGCTGCCAATCCAACATGCCATACCCCCGCTCCTGGGGGGGCAGCACCCAACTGCTCACCAGTAGGTGCTTAACCTGGGTGGCATGGTGCCGCAGTTGCTGAGCAAAATGGCGCACCTCCCCCTCCAATACCTGCTCATCCACCGCCTCAAATTGCAGCCCTTGAGCAAAGCTGGGCAACACCCCCTCGGCACGGCACCACACCATCACCACCGCATCCTCCCGCTCAGGAGGGGCCGCGAGGGTTTGATAGGGTTGACCAAAGGGGCTTAGGGTTGCCTCCAGCGGCGTATCCTGCTGGGCATGGTTGAGCAACCGGGCCAGCACACTGAGGTTAAAATCGCTAATCAGGGTAAGCGGGGTCTTGGAGATGGCCATAACCATTAAGCCTGTTCAACCAACCACTGAGTCAAACGACCCAAGGTGTGAAAATGTGCCATATTGCCCTCATCGGCCATGGCATCCAGCAGGGAGAGGGAGAGATCAAGCTGCTCCTGCAACTGCTCCTCCACCGCGACAAACAGAGTGATCAGGGAGAGGGAGTCCAACACCCCACCCTCACCCACCAAAATGGTCTCGCTATCTTGGCTCTGTAGGCGGCTCTCAGCTGGCAGTTGACGGTTAAGCTCGGTGATGGCCTCGGCCAAAATGGCCGCAATGGTCGCTTGTTGCATGGATCCTACTTTCACGGCTAGAGATCAAATTTAGGGGGCGAGTTGGAGGTAGTCGGCGTCACCCTGACGGGGCAACACATTGGTGTCCAGCCGTGGCAGGCTCAGGGCGGTATCACGGCCAAGATCCACCCCGAGGGGTTCTGTGGTTACCGCCACGCTGAAACCATACTCCTGTAACAGTTGCTGGGTTGTGGCATTATACCCCCCGTAGGGATAACAGAAGCTGGCGATTGGTGTGCTGGCCCCTAGATCATCCAGAAAGCTCCGGGTCTTTTGAATATCTTGACGCGCCGCCTCTGCATCCAGATGGTTGAGCCAGTGGTGGGCATCCCCATGTCCCCCCACATGCATGCCCCCTTGAATCATCACCCGTAGCTGGGCGCTATCCATGTAGAGTTCATGGGCAAAGGCGGTTTCATCCTGCGTGACAAACTGGCTAAACAGGTCGTGGGTTATCTGCTGACGCAGGGCCTGAGGCAAGACATGCTGGAGCATGCGCTTAAAATAGATGACCTGGGCGGTGTCATAGCCAAAGGGCTTTTTCCAGGTGGCCTCATAGTGTGCAACTGACGCCAACCCATAGTGTGCGGAGGCCGCTTCAATGGCCTGATTAAGGGCGCTTATCAGTCGGTCCTGGTCGGCAACACTGGCTAGAATAAAGTGGATCTTGTTGACATCCAGCAGTTGACGCCGCTCCACCGCACAGACCGGTGGGAAAAAAGCCGCCGTCAAACCCCGCGCCAGCAAGTGCGGGAAAACATGCAGATAGTGATCCAAATACCCATCGTCAAAGGTCAGCAGGGCACTACGCGGTGGTAGGGGTTCCGCACCGACCAACGCCGCCGCCAATTGCTCCATACCAATCACCTGATAGTGCCGCTGAATATAATCCAGTTGGCCTAAAAACGCCTCTTTTTCCAAGCCTTTTATCGCTGGATAGCGGCTCTGCCGTAGGGGGCGAACATAGTGATACATCACAATGTGCAGGGTGCTAAGCATAGATGCGTGGGCCTGTGGTTGGGGGTCAACAAGGGGCGTTTGAGCACCATCATGGCGCATAGCGGTTCATTCGTGTGATGAAGAAGCAAAGCCTGTACCACATACCCCAGCCGTTTTTGTTATACTGGTGCGCCCCCCTTGCATTTGCGCACCGGCATCCCTATCTGCTCAGTGACAGCCCGATTACACCCGAGGAAGAGACCATGAAACAGGAACAACTCACCAGCAAATCTGCTGAAGCCCTGAATAGCGCCGTCGGCCTCGCCGCCGAGCGCAACCACCAATTTGTCGAACCTGAACATCTGCTGCTGGCCATGCTTGAGCAAAAAGATGGGGTTATCCCTGCTCTCTTGATTAAAATGAATACCCCCCTGCCCGCTTTGCAACAGGCCACCAGCGTGGCGGTGGAGAATCTACCTCGGGTACACGGTGGGGGGGCTGCGCAGACACTGCCCTCCCGGCGGCTACAAAGTTTGTGGCAAGATGCCGAGCGCGAAGCGGCAACCCTGCGCGATGACTACACCTCCACCGAACATTTTCTGCTGGCTATGACCGAACACAAAGAGGGGGCACTACCCTCCCTTTTACGCCCCTTTACCATTACCCGCACAAGGGTGTTGGAGGCCTTAAAAACCGTGCGCAGTGGGCAACGCGTCACCAGTAAAGAGCCTGAAGGAACCTTTCAGGCCCTTGAAAAATATGCCCGTGACCTCACCGCGTTGGCAAAAAGCGGTAAATTGGATCCCGTCATTGGCCGCGATGAGGAGATTCGCCGCACCATACAGGTGCTCAGCCGTCGCACCAAAAACAATCCGGTGTTGATCGGTGAGCCCGGTGTGGGTAAAACCGCCATTGTGGAGGGGTTGGCGCTGCGTATGGAGCGGGGGGATGTGCCCGAATCCCTCAAGGGGGTGCGGGTGGTGGCCCTGGATATGGGGGCGTTGGTGGCGGGTGCCAAATATCGGGGTGAGTTTGAAGAGCGCCTCAAAGCGGTCATCAAGGAGGTGCAAGAGGCTCAGGGCAAGATCATTCTGTTCATTGATGAGATGCACACCATCGTTGGCGCTGGCCAAAGCGAAGGAGCCATGGATGCAGGCAACCTGCTCAAGCCAGCCCTGGCGCGGGGTGATCTGCACTGTGTGGGGGCCACCACCCTGGATGAGTACCGTAAACATGTGGAGAAAGATCCCGCCTTGGAGCGCCGCTTTCAACCGGTGCAGGTTCGCGAGCCTTCGGTGGAAGCCACCATCTCCATTTTACGAGGCATTAAGGATAAGTATGAACTGCACCATGGGGTGCGCATTACCGATGCCGCCATTGTGGCGGCGGCCACCCTTGCGCATCGCTACATCAGCGACCGTTTTCTCCCGGATAAAGCCATTGATCTGGTGGATGAAGCAGCGGCCCGCATCCGCATGGAGATCACCTCCAAACCCCAGGTGTTAGACTCCCTTGATCGCCAGATCTTACAGCTACAGATTGAGCAGTCTGCCCTGAGTAAGGAGAAGGATAGCGCCTCTCGCGAGCGCTTGACCAAGCTGGAGGCGGAGTTGGCGGATCTTAAAGAGAATGCCCACGCCATGACCATACGCTGGGAGCAAGAGCGCCTTAACATCAAACAAGTGGGCATCCTTAAAGAGACGTTGGAGTCAACCCGTCTCCAGTTGGAGCAGGCCGAACGCAGCGGCAATCTGGAAAAAGCGGGGGAGCTGCGCTATGGCACCCTACCCAAGCTGGAGCAGGAACTGCAAAAGGCCCAAGAGCTTGCCGCCCAGAGTCGTGAAAATCCACTCTTAAAAGAGCTGGTGGATGAAGAGGAGATCGCCACCGTGGTGGCCCGCTGGACCGGCATTCCCGTGGCCCGCATGTTGGAAGGAGAGAAAGACAAACTGCTCAAGATGGAGGAACGGTTGGGCCATCAGGTGGTAGGGCAGGAGCGGGCGCTCCAGGCCATTGCACGGGCGGTCCGGCGGGCACGGGCCGGGTTGCAGGATAATAACCGTCCCATTGGTTCCTTCTTTTTTCTGGGTCCCACAGGGGTGGGTAAAACCGAGCTGAGCAAAGCGTTGGCGCAGTTTCTGTTTAATGATGAGAGCGCCATGGTTCGCTTGGATATGTCCGAGTATATGGAAAAACATACGGTGGCGCGGCTGATTGGTGCCCCGCCGGGTTATGTGGGCTATGAGGAGGGAGGCCAGCTCACCGAGCAGGTACGCCGCCGCCCCTACAGTGTGGTGTTGCTGGATGAGGTTGAAAAGGCCCATCCCGATCTGTTTAACACCCTGCTCCAGGTGTTGGATGAGGGGCGCTTAACCGATGGTCACGGGCGTACCGTGGATTTTCGCAATACGGTCCTCATCATGACCTCTAACATCGGTTCCCATTTAATGGCAGAGGGCGGCCCCACGGCTCAGGTAGAGCATAGGGTTATGGAGCTACTTAAACAGACCTTTCGCCCGGAGTTTCTCAACCGATTGGATGAGATCATTCCCTTTCACGCCCTGCAACGTGAGCACATGGGCGCCATTGTTGACATACAGCTTAAACGTCTGCACAAACTGCTGGATAAATTAAATATCCGTTTAGAACTGGAGCCTGCCGCCCGCGCCGCCCTGGCTGAAGAGGGGTATGATCCCATCTATGGGGCACGCCCCTTAAAACGGGTTATGCAGCGCCTGGTCCAAGACCCCCTGGCAGAGGCGATGCTCAGCGGTCATCTGCACGAGGGGGATCGGGTGGTCATCCACTTCGATGGGGAACAATTTGTGATAAATCCTGTTCACCGTTAACGATTGGACGTATGGTGAAAGGTAATCTCTATGGGCCATTTATTTTGGTGAAAGGATTGAGCCAACGGGAACAAAACGTAGGCGTTTCCTTTTATTTGGCGTACACTGAGGGGAGAGTCCGTCACATATTCTGATTGCCTTTGATGTGGAGGAAAATGCAGATGTCCAAAAAAGATAAAAAGCCCGAGGCTCAAGCCGCTGAAGCAGCGCCTCTCATCCACACCATTGATGAGAAATCTGAAAAGAAGAAAAAGCTGGATTCCAAGTTCTATGAAAAAGAGCTGGTCAAACTTCAGGTTGAGCTGGTGAAGTTGCAGGAGTGGATCAAAGCCGAAGGTCTACGCGTGGTTGTGATCTTTGAAGGCCGGGATGCCGCAGGTAAAGGTGGTGTGATCAAGCGCATTACCGAGCGCTTTAACCCACGCATTTGTCGGGTTGTTGCGCTAGGCACACCCACCGAGCGTGAAAAAACCCAGTGGTATTTTCAGCGCTATGTCGCCAACCTACCCGCAGCCGGTGAGATGGTGTTGTTTGACCGTAGCTGGTATAACCGCGCTGGGGTTGAGCGGGTTATGGGTTTTTGTACCGATGAAGAGTACAAAGAGTTTTTACGCTCTTGCCCCGAGTTTGAACGTATGTTGGTGCGCAGCGGCATCATTCTCATCAAATATTGGTTTTCGGTGAGTGATGATGAGCAGGAGCGCCGCTTCCATGCACGGGTTGAAGATCCGGTTAAACGTTGGAAATTGAGCCCCATGGATTTGGAATCCCGCCAGCGTTGGGTGGAGTACTCCAAAGCCAAAGATGAAATGTTTGCCCACACCGACATCAAACAGGCCCCTTGGTATGTGGTCAATGGTGAGGACAAAAAACGGGCCCGTTTAAATTGCATCACCCATCTGCTCTCCATGATCCCCTACCAGGATCTCACGCCAGAGCCCATTAAGCTGCCCAAGCGCCGGGCCAACATGTTGGGTTATGTGCGTCCCCCCAAAGGTGAGCAGACATTGATACCCGAGAAGTATTGATCCTATTTCTTGAGGTTGCGTTATCAGAAGAGCCGGTTTTTAACCGGCTCTTTTTTTGGCTGTAGGCCACACCAAGCTCTGTACAACATGACCCCGGCATAGGGTTTATTCATCATTTATCATCATGTAATTTAATAAAAATATTTATACATTCCAAAATAATAACGCCTCAAGACGAACCTTCGTAATGAAAATTTGTCTCAACTACAGGCACACATTTTGTTAAGGAGCCATCCATGGGGCAGTATCTCGAAAACCGACCGCGTTTCGGTTATGGGCACCCTGTCCATTGCGATAAGCGCCTATTACGGGTCATCTCCTTTCAACGTCTTATGGGTTACATGGGCCGTTGGCTGCATGGGGTGCCGTCCCAGATTGGAACTCAGCAAGATTTTCAAAGGCGGGTTAAAGATTTACGGGGCGAGCTGGACTATCTGGATAGCCTCGGCATGGTATTACCCCACGTTGCCAACCGCCATAATGGACTGCATGGCGACCCCCACCATTTTACCACCTTTGCCGACGCCCTAGAACTGACCATTGATACCATTTTGGGGCGTATTACCACCCGCCGCGCCGACCGTTACAAGAGTGATGATTTTAGCGCCTACCTGGCTTTGACCCTTAAAGAGCAGCAGGCGGGCTGTTTACCCACCAACCGCGACGGACTGCACACCCTAAATATTCGTGCCCGTCAGCTTGGCTGTGTGCTCACCGCCATGGTTACGCTATTGATGACCCGCGAGCAGTGGCGTGAACTTTTTATCTATGCATACGATGATGAGCAGCTCGGGCGTTACGCCCATCTTGAGGCCCAGTTGACCCGTGGCCGCCAATGGATACCCGATTATCTAAGCTATCTTGGCATTACTGGCAGCTATCTACTCCAGCGCCGCTTGCAGCGGGCCACTACCGATCCGGGCTTGAACGGGCAGGATTGCCAAGCATTGATCGACCGCATTCACGCCACAGGCTTTGACGATGAACGGTTTTTGGCACAGGTGAATCGCGCCCGTCAAACCGCTCTGCACGCTTCTCACGGCTGCCGTGAGTTTATTATGGATGATGCAGGCGGTTGGCAAGAGCGGGTACATGGCGGCCATCCTGGTCGCGCCTGGACCGCCCTGGTCCCTTATAAAACCGTTTAAGGGATATGGCGTTTGGGGTGTGGCCATAAAAAAACGCGGGGGGTGTCACACCCCCCGCGTTTTTTATGGGTATAAAACCCCTTAGCGACCGGTCATCCGTTGCAGTTTACGAATGCGCTCCGGGATGGGTGGATGGGTGGAGAACAACGAACCCAAACCCCCCGCCAAAGGGTTGCAAATGTACAAGTGCGCCGCCTCAGGATGCGCCTGAGCCACCGGGCTGGGAATCTGTTGCACCCCACGCTCCAGCTTATGCAAAGCGCTGGCTAACCACAGGGGATTGCCGCACAGCTCCGCACCCACACGATCCGCCTTATACTCACGGGTACGGGAGATGGCCATCTGGATCAGTGCCGCCGCAATGGGTGCTAGGATCATCATAATCAAGCCCATCGGGCCACCACCACCCTCCTCTTCATCCCGGTTGCCAAAAATGGCCGCAAACTGCGCCATGTTGGCGATGGCGGTAATGGCCCCGGCAAAGGTGGCCGAGATGGTGCTAATCAGGGTATCTCGGTTCATCACATGGCCCAACTCATGGGCCATCACCCCGGCCAGCTCCTCGCGGGTGAGTATCTGCATCAAACCGGTGGTAGCCGCCACCGCCGCATGTTCAGGATCCCGCCCCGTGGCAAAAGCGTTGGGCGAAGGATCATGGATGACATAGACCTTGGGCATGGGCATCTTGCCCCGTTTTGCCAAGGATTGGACCAACCCGTAGAGTTCGGGAGCCTCTCGGGGGCCTACCTCCTGGGCATTGTGCATGCGCAGCACCATCTGATCCGAGTTCCAGTAGGCATAGAGGTTCATACCCCCCGCAAACAGCAGGGCGATGAGCATGCCACCCTGGCCACCCAAGGCAAACCCAATCATCATAAACAGCGCCGTTAATGCCGCCAACAACATGGCTGTCTTCATGGTGTTCATCGCTACCACTCCTTGTGCTTGCTGCCAACCGAACCCTCTTCATGGTTCAGCCCACCTGGGCATGCGCCCCCCAAAGAGCGCCCTACCCCCCTTTAACGGTGGTGTGTACCCTTATCCTTCGCCCAACCGCTCCCCCTGTTTGACCCCATGACCCCGTAACCACTCCCCAGAGCTCATCCGTTTTTTGCCCGCCGCTTGAACCTGCGCCACCCGCAACGCCCCATCCCCACACGCCACCACAAAGCCATCCTTCTCCACCTCAATCACCTCACCTGGGGTACCGTGACCCACCACCACCGAAGCGGCAAACAGCTTCAAGGGTTTGCCTTGCCACAGGGTAAAGGCACACGGCCAGGGATCAAAGGCTTGAACAGCCCGCTGAATCTGTATCGCAGGTTGGCTCCAATCCACCAACCCCTCCTCCTTTTTCAGCTTAGCGGCATACGTTACCCCCTGCTCTGGCTGAATCTGCGGGGTTAGCCCCTCATGTTTGATGCGGGCTAGGGTCTCTACCAACAAGCCTCCCCCTGCGGCCATGAGCTGATCGTGCAACTGGCCGCCGGTGGTGTGATTATCTATAGACTGCACCACGGTGCTGTACATGGGGCCGGTGTCCAACCCCTCCTCCATGGCCATGATGGTGACACCACTCTGGGCATCCCCCGCCAAAATGGCCCGCTGAATGGGGGCCGCCCCCCGCCAACGGGGTAGCAACGAGGCATGGACATTGATACAACCGTGGGTTGGTATCTCCAACACCTCCCGCGAGAGAATTTGCCCATAGGCCACCACCACCACCACATCCGGACGCAACGCCCGTAATGCCGTCACCGCCTCGGCTTCCCGCAGCCGATTGGGCTGATAAACCGGGATACCGTGTTGCTCGGCCAACTGCTTGACCGGCGTTTTTTGCATCTTCATGCCACGCCCCACCGGCTTATCTGGCTGAGTAAACACAGCCACCACCGTATCGGGTCCATCCAACAACGCCTGTAGCGTGCCGGTGGCAAAATCAGGGGTACCCATAAAGACCACACGCCAAGCTGTCATGAGGCTTGCTCCGTTTTAAGCTTTTTTAGCTTTTTTATTATCATCGTGCGCTTGAGCGAGGAGAGATGGTCAATAAACAGTGTGCCATCCAAATGGTCGATCTCATGCTGTAGACAAACCGCAAACAGACCATGCGCCTCCAGCGTCACCAGCTCTCCTTGGGCATTAAGACCCCGTACCACCACATGCTCCTTGCGGTCTACCTTACCGTAGCTCTCCGGTACCGAAAGACACCCCTCCTCCCAGGTGATCTCACCCTCCGCAGCAATGATCTCTGGATTGGCCAAACAGTAGGGTTCGCCATCCTGCGCGGCGGCTTCTGAATAGGTGACATCCACCACAATCACCCGCTTGGAAACCCCCACCTGGGGTGCCGCTAAACCAATGCCGGGTGCGGCATACATGGTCTCTAACATATCCCGCATCAACTGCTGGATCGACGCATCTACCGCCACCACAGGCTCCGCCCGTTTTTTTAAAACCGGATCGGGGGCAGTAACAATGGGCAATATGGCCATTGCAGGCTCCTTATTCTTATGCTGCATATAGGGTCGCCAAGACCCCTTTACAAGCGGTAGATCCACCTTGCAGACGCAGAAAAACCGTCACTTCTAACGAAGTGATACGTTACCCAACCCGCAAGTTCAAAGGTTAGCAGAAAAAAAGTGGGGAAAACGGCGCCAATTGTGCGACAATGGGGAAGTTTCTACCATAAAAATAAGAATATTTGAATATTAGCTTTTTTGCTATTGCATTTCCGAATTAGACCCATTATTTTGAAAAATACTCAGGGGCCGGTGGTGGCCTGACTAGGTGCGCTCCGCTCATCTTCCACGCTACCCCACCGTATCTGTTTGGGCCAGCCTGTGCATAACGGGACCGCCGACCCCTCTGTACCCTGATGCTGAACACCCCGTGGATCCACGTCCATGGGGTTTTTTTTGTCCACAACGCCCTAAAGCGCGTTGTGAGGCGTTCCCTCATAGGGTTGATCCAGGGGACAAGGATCTTGGCTGCGCTTAATCAGTTGGACCAAAAATTGGCGGGTAAGTTGATAGATGCCGGGTTTACGGCTCTCTCGGGGACCAGCTACGTTAAGCACCTGAACATCGTAGACCTTAAGCCACTGGCACAGTTTGATCAGCAGATCGGCATCTTGCAAACAGCGGGTAATTTGAAGCACCAAAAAGGGGCGCCCCAAACGCCGGGCAAACTCCACGGAACGGGCGGTCCCCCCCGACAGCGCCCCATCGGTAATAATCAAGGTGGCGTCGGAATCCTGCACATTCAGCCGGTTTCGCACCAGATACCCCCCCCGCACCAAGGCGCGTACCGGATAGCGGGGTGGGATAGGGCCATCCTCCGCGCGGCGGTTGGCAGGCACCCAGCCACCACACAACAACCCCTGGCTAAGGGCGGCGTCTAACGCCCCCCGATCTACACCCGTTTGACCTCCAGATATAATTTTTTTCAACATGGCAATAACCTTATCTTAAATAGAACCCCTCACGACAATCTTATAATCATATTTACGCATACAACCACGAATGTCAATAATAGTTGTATGCGCGGCGCACTTTTCCATTTTAGCGCACCTTTTAGGAATAATTTTTCTAAGCCGCTGGGATTTATCGTTGTCCATTTATTGTGGTTGTTTTTTATAAAGGATTCGCAGGGGCTCCCAGCCGCCTTTTTTTCCAGCTTCAGCCCTGTTTCCATCCATCCCGCTGCCTGCGGGGGAGGGGAGGGAGGGCGTTCCCACACACAAAACCGCACCTGACGAAATCCGTCCCTCTGGCCATTTGTGGGAGGTAGGCGAGGTTATTTCACCAAACGCAGGGTGGGTTTGCGCCGTTCTGGTGGGGGCTCTTGATCGGTTGGGTGAGCGGGCGGGCTGGCTGGGCCATCACTGGGCACCACCTGTAACTGAGGGCGCCCACTGGCCGCCGCCTGCTCTTCGCGCAGCTTTTGTAGCTGTTTAAGCGCCCCTTCGGGCATCTCAAAGCCACCCTCCTGACGCAACGCCTGGGAGAGCCAATAATTTTGGCGCACCTCGTTAGGCATGGTATCGGGCCACAACATGCCATGGCCGGTATCGGGATTAAAGGCCCCCCACAGGGTCTCATAGGGGATGATGCAGTAGTGGGGAATCCCCCCAAAGCGCAGCTCAGACTCCAGCGCATCCTCACCCACATGGATGGTCTGTGGCATCTGTCGATTAAGCACCAGCCGCAGACTGTTATCATTGGCAAAACGGCGTGGCACCTCAACCCGCTCCTGGGTGGCATCCACACAGAGCATGACGCGCCCCTCCTGTTCCAACAGATAGCGGATAATGTCGGGCTTGCTGGGTTGATCGGTGGTTACCATGAGCCATTCTCTACAGCTACATTATTTAAGGGGGGCGCTACCATTGTACACTATCCTGCTTAATCCCAACACAATTGGCAACGGACTCTCTGAATTCCACAACAGAACCCATTGAGGGGGTATGACCTTTTTTAACACCCCCCGACCGCCAGTATAGAGCAGAGCTGCCGCGCAAACCAGACATGCCAACACCGTACAGGCACTCGTCCGGTTCACTTGACGGAAAAATAGGTGTATACATGGGACCTAGAGCAGATGGACCACGCTTACCAAGGAGAGCTGTGCATGTCAACCGCAAATGACTATAACGCCACGGTTGTAGAGCGTCTGGATATTACGCCCAACCTTATGATCATCCGGGTTAAACCCGATGTTACACCGTTTCCATTCCTCGCAGGTCAATTTGCCATTTTAGGCCTGCAACGCAACGCCCCCCGTATTCCCGAAGCCGACCCCGAAGAGGTGCCCGAAGATAAGGCCCTACGTCTGGTACGCCGGGCTTATTCCATTAGCAGCGGCAGCCATGAGACCCATTTAGAGTTCTATATCTCCCTGGTGCAGAGCGGCGAGCTCACCCCCCGCCTATTTGCCCTCGCGGTGGGGGAGCGCCTGTTTTTAGGTAAATCCGCCAGTGGCCATTTTACCCTGGATCGCGTCCCCCCCGGACACAATATCCTGATGGTTTCCACCGGCACCGGGCTGGCCCCCTATATCAGTATGGTACGCACCATGGCACTGGGCATTGGCTGCCCCATCACACCCATGGCGGTGGTGCATGGCGCCAGTTACTCCTGGGATCTGGGCTACCGTACCGAGTTGGAGGGACTCAATCGCCAGTGCGATCACTTTCGCTACGTGCCCGTGGTTTCACGCCCCCAGGATGATAAAGATTGGTCGGGCCGCACAGGCCGCTTGAATGTCTGGGTCGAGAACAAAAAGGCGTTGGAAGAGGCCTGTGGGTTCCCTGTCGATCCTGCGCATACCCATATTTTTCTGTGTGGCAACCCCGGCATGATCGAGTTTACCGAGAAATATTTCGTGGAACAGTGCGGGTATGATGCCGGCAGCAAAAAAGAGCCGGGCAACCTGCACGCCGAAAAATATTGGTAACGTAAACCAGCAGCCCTGGCCCTCGGCCAGGGCTGCATCATGGGTTACATATACTCCCGCATAATACTGGTGGCAAAACAGCCCCGTGGCAGGGTAAAGGTGACAATCAGGTCGGCCTGCTCCCAGTGGTGGCTCAGCTCTCCGGGTATAAGTCGCAGAGACTTACGTACCCCTTGCATATCAAACTGCTCCAGCAGCTCAATCGCCTCTGGCTCGGCTTGGGCAATGGCCGCCTCAATCTCTGCGGCCTGACCGGTGGGGGCCAACATGTCTCGACCAAACAGAGGACCGGTAGGGTGAATCTGCACCGCATCAAAGCGGGGCTGCTCAGCCGCTAAATCCTCTACCCGAAAGGCCGCTGTACGCCCCGCCAACTGCACCACATCCCCCAGCAACAGGGTGTTAAACAGCCCCTGTTGCAAACGGGCCGTGACCACCCGATTAAACAGCTCGGAACGCACCGCTGAGATCTGCAAGGCCTCGGTATTACGGTTGCCCTTACGCCGCTTGCGGCCCGCACGCAACAGCTTTAAACCCGCCTGCCAGTTATCCCCATCTCGACCAAAGCGCTGGGGACCAAAATAGTTGGGCGCACCATAGCGCAATAGACGCGCCTGGGTCGCATCGGCCAGCTGCTGCCGCTGGCTTGCACTCAGGGCACCATCGCAGCCCCGTAGTCGGATCACAAAACGGTTGCCGCTGAGCATGCCCGGCTTAATCTTGCGCCGATCTCGCCCCACAGAGTGGATGGTTATGCCCGGCAAGGGATCATCCGCCCACCCCTGCGGCGGGGCCTGCCCCGGCAGATAGACCGAAAAGTCCTGTATGGTCACCGCCTGACGATCCTTTTGCCCAGCAAACCCCACATCCTTTTGGGGCACTGCAAACCGTTTCGCCAACCAAGCCGCCACCTGATCGGTGGTCAAATCTCGTTTGATAATGCGCACAATCCAGTGTTCACCCTCGCCACTCAAGGGGTTGGGACGTAGCTCCTCGACCAAAAAATCTTCCGGTTGTTGTTTCAGTTGCCCCCCCAAACCCGGTTGGCTGGTCAGTTTGGGCAAATGTGGCTGTATGTCTGAAATTTCATGATTCATGCTGTTTTTCGTTTGACTTTCCGGTGAAGTAAAAGTAGTTTTTGCTGGAATCCGACACGACTGAGGTCTCAGTATCGTTTCCCCGGCCTACAAAAATCACCTAAAAATCCGCAAGAGCGGGCTTTTTTGGTGCGTAAACCTTGGGACCGTTCGCCAGTGCGACGCGCCCAACAATCACAATGGATCTTGAACATCGTCCCTTGATGAGGTTCGGCACAGTTAGGATGTGCGCACAGGTGCCCAAATGGCACGGTGTCCCGCGTTCGCTAATCTAATCTTCCTTTCTCCAGACCACCTATGTGTACTCTCATGAATCTCAAAGACCTAAAAGCAATGAATGCTTCCCAACTCTCCGAAATCGCAGAGGAACGGAAAATTGAAAACTACAGCGGCATGCGTCGACAGGAGCTCATCTACGCCCTGCTGAAGACCGAAAGTGAAAATAACGGTCAGATCTACGGAGAGGGGGTTCTGGAGGTCTTGCAGGATGGCTTTGGTTTTCTGCGTGCGCCAGACACCAACTATCTGCCGGGTCCCGATGATATCTATGTCTCCCCCTCCCAGATCCGCCGCTTTGGCTTGCGCACCGGTGATGTGGTGGAGGGGCAGATTCGCGCCCCGAAAGAGAGTGAGCGCTACTTTGCCCTGCTACGGGTTGAGCGCATTAACTATGAAGACCCCTTGAAGGCGCGGAATAAAATTCTCTTTGATAACCTCACCCCGCTCTATCCCGATGAGCGCCTCAAGATGGAGATCGCCGACGAGTCGAGCAATCTTGAGGCCCGGGTGATGGATCTGATCGTACCCATTGGCAAGGGTCAGCGCGGTCTGATTGTGGCCCAGCCACGCACCGGCAAGACCATGCTGATGCAGAAGATTGCCCACTCTATTGCGGAAAATCATCCCGACACCGTACTGCTGGTGCTGCTTATCGACGAGCGCCCCGAGGAGGTGACGGACATGAAGCGCTCGGTCAAGGGTGAGGTGGTCTCTTCGACCTTTGACGAACCGGCCACCCGTCACGTGCAGGTTGCCGAGATGGTGCTGGAAAAGGCCAAGCGTCTGGTGGAACATAAGCGCGATGTGGTTATTTTGCTGGACTCCATTACCCGTCTGGCCCGTGCCTATAACACGGTGGCTCCCTCCTCGGGCAAGGTGCTCTCTGGGGGTATTGATGCCAACGCCTTGCAGCGTCCCAAGCGTTTCTTTGGGGCGGCGCGTAATGTGGAAGAGGGCGGCTCGCTGACCATTCTTGCCACCGCCTTGGTAGATACCGGTTCGCGTATGGATGAAGTGATCTTTGAAGAGTTCAAGGGTACCGGTAATATGGAGGTCCACCTGGACCGCAAGTTGGTTGAAAAGCGCACCTTCCCAGCCATTGATATTGCCAAATCGGGCACCCGTAAGGAAGAGTTGCTCACCGAACGCGATGAGCTTTCCAAGCTGTGGGTGTTGCGCCGCATCCTGTTACCCATGGGTCCTTTGGATTCGATGAGTTTCCTACTGGACAAATTGCGTGCAACCAAGGATAATAGCGAATTTTTCGAAAGCATGAACGGATAATGGAGGCAAAGAAGGCGGCACACCCCATAACCAAGCGTGTGATTTAAGGTTAAAAGGTGCTTTGCTTTCAATCCGTTAATATAGCCCGATGGTCATGGAGGCCAACGGGTATGGACATGTAAACCCAAGAACAGAGCCGCCGAGCCAGCAAGGACGAAGCACCATGAAAGAAGGCATCCACCCCAAGTATGAAGAGGCCACTTTTACGTGTGCCAGCTGCTCTAACGAAATCAAGACCCGCTCCACAGCCGGCGACCTCACCCTGGGTATCTGCTCAGAGTGTCATCCGTTTTATACCGGTAAGCATAAGTTGGTGGATACCGCCGGTCGTGTTGAGCGCTTCCGCCGTAAATATGGTATGCAAGACCAGTAAAAATAGTACCTGCGCCTTAACCGACGCATTAAAAAGCCCAGCACGCTTAGGTGCTGGGCTTTTTGTTTGCTAATTCAAATAATTAAACCTTTTCAATACACACACCTCGCTATGCTTATGGGCGTGTTAACTACGCTTTTTTACTGCCCAATATCCCCTAAAATGCGTTGAGACAATTTTTTTTCTTTGGAATTCAATATCTTTTTCCGATCTTACTGGATATAGTGCATTTAGATCCTTGACACACATTGGGTCAACTGCATAGCGCCTTGTCCATTTGGACCCTTAACCCCTGGCCTTTAGGGGGTAGTACCTGGGAGGAGATCCTATGTCTTTTTTGCCTTATGATTCGCAAGTAGGCATGCTATGGCTGGAGATTCGTCAGGGTGCCTTGGTTGCACTCTCTTGGTCTTTACCGGACTCCATGGCAGAACCGCTGGAGGATGCGGCATTGTGTCGTCGTATTACCCATTGGTTGGATGACCATTTCCGCCGGGCACCCCGTGGGGTGGATTTTCCGGTACGCCCAGCGGGTACGGTATTTCAGCAAAAAGTATGGCGTGAGATTAGCCGGGTTGGCCCTGGTCAGACCATTACCTATGGTGAGTTAGCCAAGCGATTAAACAGCTCGGCGCGGGCGGTGGGTGTGGCGGCGGGGCAGAACCCTATCCCGGTGGTGATTCCTTGTCACCGGGTGGTGGGTGCCAAGGAGTTGGGGGGTTACAGTGGTCATGGTGGTTTGCACACCAAGCGCACCCTGCTGAGCCTGGAGGGGGCCTTGATCGGGGATATTGGCATTCCTTTCCGTCAGGCTTGTTAGGCGTCACGGCCATCTTTACGGCGTCTCAACGGCGGTTTTTTTACAGGGTTTAACCCCTGCGCATTTTTTTAAGGAATCCCCCTGCGGGGGTTGTTGGTTTTCGGGCTGAAGGGGCAAGTACCCTTTAGCCCGTTTTTATGTCTGCTGGTAGAGCGGCGCCTAAGCCCGTTTTCCGAGGCATGGTTGAGCCAGCGTCCTGTTTACAGTGGCGTCAAGGAGGTTGGGCAGCGTTGCGTCTTGGCATGTTTCAAGATAGTCTGACGCGTTGGGTGTTTCGGTACGCTGGCCCAATCCCTTAAAGGCCGCTTTTTTTTATCCATCATACCATCATGAATAAGCGGTGCCCTGTGCCTATTTTGTCAAAAACAGACAGCAGCCTGTCGCATGATTGGAATAGACTCAATGACCGAACAACAAATAGAACAAGATTTTATTACTAAGCTAGGAGAGCTCAAATACAGCTTTCGCAAGGATATTCGTGATCGAGCCTCCCTTGAGAATAATTTTCGCGAGAAATTTAACGCGCTCAACCGTGTCCGTCTGACCGATGCCGAGTTCACCCGGCTGCGTGATGAGATCATCACCGCCGATGTTTTCCAGGCCGCCAAAACCCTACGCGAGTATGGCTATATCGAACGTGAAGACGGCACCCCGCTGGACTACATGTTGGTCAACCTTAAGGATTGGTGCAAAAACGAGTTCGAGGTCATCCATCAGCTACGTATTAACACCGACAACAGTCACCACCGCTATGACGTGATCCTGCTCATCAACGGCCTGCCGCTGGTGCAAATTGAGCTGAAGAGCCTCGGCATCAACCCACGCCGGGCTATGGAGCAGATTATCGAGTACCGCAACGACTCCGGCACCGGCTACGCCAACACGCTGCTCTGTTTTATGCAGCTTTTTATCGTCAGTAACCGCGATGACACTTGGTACTTCACCAACAACCACAACCAGCACTTTGCCTTCAACGCCGAAGAGCGTTTTTTGCCCATCTACCAATGGGCCGATAAAGACAACCGCAAAGTGTGCCACCTAGACGACTTTGCTGAGAAATTTCTGGCCAAGTGTACCCTGGGGCAGATGATCAGTCGCTACATGGTGCTGGTCGTCAGCGAGCAGAAGCTGCTGATCATGCGCCCCTACCAGATCTATGCGGTCCAGGCCATTGTCGACTGTATCCACCAGAACCGGGGCAACGGCTACATCTGGCACACCACCGGCAGCGGGAAGACCCTTACCTCCTTCAAGGCCTCTACCCTGCTCAAGGACAACCTGGACATCGAGAAATGTCTCTTCGTGGTGGACCGCAAAGACCTGGACCGCCAGACCCGCATCGAATTCAACAGGTTTCAGGAAGGTTGCGTCGAGGAGAACACCAACACCGAAACCCTGGTGCGCCGTCTGCTCTCGGAGGACTACGCCCACAAGGTGATCGTCACCACCATCCAGAAGCTCGGCCTGGCCCTGGATGAAACCGGCAATAAGGCTCAGCAATACAAGGAGAAGGGCAAGCCCACCTTTAAGGAGCGGCTTGCTCCGCTACGCGACCAGCGCATCATCATCATCTTCGACGAATGCCACCGCTCCCAGTTTGGCGAGAACCACAAGGCCATCAAGGAATTCTTCCCCAAGGCGCAACTGTTCGGCTTTACCGGCACGCCCATCTTTGAGCAGAACGCCAGCTATACCCAGGTCGATGGTGAACTTGCCTCCCACAAGACCACCGAGGAGATCTTTGAAAAACGTCTGCACGCCTACACCATCACCCACGCCATTGATGACCGCAACGTGCTGCGTTTTCACATCGACTACTTTAAGCCCGAGGCTGCATCACCCGCAGGCGATAAGGCCAAAGCTAACACCACCAGTCTCACCCGGCCCGAAACCCAGCGCCTCGTGGTGGATACCATCCTGAAGAAGCACGACGCCGCCACCGATCACCGCCGCTTTAACGCCCTCCTGGCCACCGCCTCCATCAACGACGCCATTAATTATTATGAGCTGTTCAAGCAAGCCCAGGCCGAGCGCCGGGAGGAAGACCCCGACTTCATCCCGCTTCACATTGCCTGCGTCTTCTCGCCCCCGGCGGAGGGCAACAAGGATGTCAAACAGCTACAAGAAGACCTGCCCCAGGAGAAGGACGACAACCAGCAGGAGCCGGAGCGGAAAAAGGCCGCGCTGCAACAGATCATTGCCGACTACAACACCCAATATGGTACCAACCATAAGCTTGGCGAGTTTGATCTTTACTATCAGGATGTGCAACTGCGCATCAAGGATCAGAAGTACCCCAACAGCGACTTCCTGCGCAAAAACAAGATCGACCTCACCATTGTGGTGGATATGCTGCTCACCGGTTTTGACGCCCAGTACCTCAATACCCTGTATGTGGACAAGAACCTCAAGCACCATGGTTTGATTCAAGCTCTCTCGCGCACCAACCGGATGCTCAACGACACCAAGCCCTACGGCAATATTCTCGATTTTCGCGCTCAGAAAGGGGCCGTTGACGAGGCCATCGCCCTCTTCTCTGGTGAAGATGTCACCCGCTCCCGTGAAATCTGGCTGGTGGACCCGGCCCCCAAGGTCATCGACAAGCTCGATAGCGCCGTAAAGCGATTGGAAGCGTTTATGCAGGCCCAGGGCCAGCCCTGCACCCCCGCTGCGGTCAACGACCTCAAGGGCGATGTCGCCCGTGCCGAGTTCATTAACTGTTTCAAGGAGGTGCAGCGCCTCAAGACCCAGCTTGACCAATACACCGACCTGAGCGACGCGCAAAAACAGCAGATCGAGCAGTACCTGCCAGCCGAGCAATTGCGTGGCTTTAAGGGCATGTACCTGGAGACCGCCCAGCGCCTCAAGGCGCAGCAGGGCAAGAGCGGCATAGAGGCCAGCGAAGCCAAGGATGCCATCGAGCAGCTCGATTTTGAGTTTGTGCTCTTCTCCTCGGCCATGATCGACTACGACTACATCATGGGCTTGGTCTCCCGCTTTACCCAGCAGCTACCAGGCAAGCAGAGCATGAGCCGCGACCAAATCATCAACCTGCTCGCCACCAACAGCAACCTGATGGCGGAGCGCGAGGAGATCACCGCCTACATCAAAACCCTGGAAGAGGGCCAAGGGCGGAGTGTAGAGGCCATTCGCGATGGCTACCAGAGCTTCAAGGCGCACAAGGCCGAAGGGGAACTGGCCGCGCTGGCCCAACGGCACGGGCTGGAACGCGACGCCCTGCAAGGCTTGGTCGTGGGCATTCTGGACCGCATGATCTTCGATGGCGAGCAGCTAAACGACCTCTTCGCGCCGCTGGAACTGGGCTGGAAGGATCGCAGCAAGGCCGAGCTGGCGTTGATGGAGGAGTTGGTCCCATTGTTGAAGAAACAGGCCGGCGGGCGGGAGATATCGGGGTTGGCGGCTTATGAGTAACCAGGAGAGAGCGATCGATGAAACATGAACTGGTTCACACCTTGACGGAGAGCTTCGAGGGCCATGCCCAGGAGACCGAAAACGGAGTGGAATACTGGCTGGCGCGCGATCTACAGCACTTGCTAGGCTATACCAAGTGGGAAAACTTCCTCAACGTTATTTCCAAGGCGAAGACCGCCTGCGAGGTCACGGGCCACGACATCGCCGACCATTTTGCCGATGTCGGGAAAATGGTCGAGCTTGGCTCCGGCAGCCAGCGGGAGATCAGCGACATCATGCTGACCCGTTACGCCTGTTACCTGACCGCCCAGAACGGCGATTCGGCCAAGCAGCCCATCGCCTTCGCCCAAACCTACTTCGCCATGCAGACCCGCAAGGCGGAGCTCATCGAGCAGCGCCTGCTGGAGGCGGAACGAGTCTCCGCCCGCAAGAAGCTCTCCACCACGGAGAAAGAGCTCTCCGATGTCATTTTTGAGCAGGCCGGCGGGAATCAGAATTTTGCCCTGATCCACAGCAAGGGCGATACGGCGCTATTCGGCAAAAACACCAAGGCGATGAAGGCGCAATGGCGGGTGCCGGACAATCGCCCGCTGGCCGACTTCGCCCCCACCATCATCCTCAAGGCCAAGGACTTCGCCACTGAGATTACCATCCACAATGCCCGCGAACACAACATGCGCAGCGAGCGGCAGATCTCAGGAGAGCATGTCACCAATAACGAGGCGGTGCGCCAGACCCTGCTGGATCGGGGCATCCGCCCCGAAAGCCTGTCGCCTGCCGAAGACGTGAAAAAGGTCGAGCGCCGCCTGGCATCGGCTGAAAAAAAGGCACTGAAAAATCCGGATGGGTTGGAGGACAAATGAGCAGCAAGGCCGAGGAAGAGCTGGTGCTGTTTTTGAGAAAGCAGGCCGGTGGGCGTGATATATCGGGGTTGGCGGCTTATGAGTAAGGCTATGAAAGACGAGAAGAAGGCGCTTGTACCCCGGTTGCGGTTTCCCGAGTTTCGGGATGCTGGGGAGTGGGAGAAAACGACAATTGGAGAAATTGGAAAATTTTATTATGGCAAAAGCGCTCCTAAGTGGTCTTTGGAAGAAGATGCTCCAACTCCATGCGTAAGATACGGTGAGCTATATACTAAGTTTGGGCCTATTATCACTGAAACATATTCGCGCACCAATATAGATCCTGGTAAATTGCGGTTTAGCAAAGGCGGGGAAATCCTTGTCCCTCGAGTTGGCGAGAAAACCGAGGATTTTGGTAAGTGTTGTTGCTACCTACCATTGGGGGATATCGCAATTGGTGAAATGATAAGCGTGTTTGAGACAGCGCAAAATCCGTTGTTCTATACATATTACTTCAGAAGGTTGTACAGGCAATTTTCGAAGGTTGTGGAGGGGCAAAATGTTAAAAATCTATACTATGTTGAGCTAGAGCCGCTTGAAATTTATCGCCCGCCTTTAACTGAACAACAAAAAATCGCCGATTGCCTCTCCTCCCTCGACGCCCTGATCGCCGCCCAGGCGGACAAAATCGACGCCCTCAAGACCCACAAAAAAGGGCTGATACAGCAACTCTTCCCCCGCGAGGGCAAAACCGTCCCTCGGCTGCGCTTTCCCGAGTTTCAGGAGGCCGGGGAGTGGACAGAGCATAGGCTTGAGAATATGGCAAAAAGAGGCTCGGGGCATACGCCTAACAAAAAGTTCCCGAGCTATTACAATGGCGGAATAAAGTGGGTATCTCTTGCTGATTCCAATAAGCTGGATGATGGATATATTTATGATACTAAAGTCGAGATTTCTGACGATGGTATTAATAACTCATCAGCCGTCCTATATCCTGCGGGGACGGTGATTCTTAGTCGAGATGCTGGGGTTGGGAAAAGCGCGGTTCTTTATTCACCAATGGCGGTAAGTCAGCATTTCATGGCTTGGCAATGCTATGAAAACATGCTCTCGAATTGGTTTTTTTACTATCTCCTGCAAAAACTGAAGGCCACTTTTGAATCTATTGCGGTAGGGAATGCTATCAAGACGATTGGGGCTGCCTATTTTAAAGAAATGACGATAACGGCGCCCTCCTTACCTGAGCAACAAAAAATCGCCGACTGCCTCGTCTCCCTTGATGGGATGATTGCCGCCCACACCGAAAAGCTCGATTCACTCAAGACCCACAAAAATGGGCTGATGCAGCAACTCTTCCCCAGCCCGGAGGCGGTGGAGGCATGAGCGGCCTGATCCTCTACACCACGGAGGATGGCCAGAGCCGGATCCAACTGCGGGCCGACGGTCAAACCGTTTGGCTGACGCAATTGGAGATGGCGGAGCTTTTTCAGACCAGCAAGCAGAATATCGCCAAGCACCTGAAGGCCATTTTTGCCGAGGCGGAATTGAGCGCGGAAGCAGTTGTCAACCATTGGTTGACAACTGCCGCCGATGGCAAGAACTATCGGATCGCGCACTACAACCTGGACGCCATTCTGGCGGTGGGCTACCGGGTGCGTTCACCCCGTGGCGCGCAGTTCCGCCGCTGGGCCTCCACCGTGCTCGGCGAATACCTGAAGAAGGGCTTCGTCATGGACGACGAGCGGCTGAAGAACCCCGATGGCCGCCCCGATTATTTCGACGAGATGCTGGCGCGCATCCGCGATATCCGCGCTTCGGAAAAGCGCTTTTATCAGAAGGTGCGCGATCTGTTCGCCCTCTCCAGCGACTACGACAAGAGCGACCGCGCCGCCCAGCAGTTCTTCGCCACCGTGCAGAATCTGTTGCTCCATGCCGTCACCGGGCAGACCGCCGCCGAACTGGTCAGCGCCCGCGCCAATCCCGCCGACCCCCATTTTGGCCTGCTCAACTGGAAAGGCGCGAGGGTGCGCAAACAGGATATTCTGGTGGCCAAGAACTATCTGACCGAAGACGAGATCGATACCCTAAACCGGCTGGTGGTCATCTTTCTGGAAACCGCCGAGCTGCGCGCCAAGCGCCAGACTCAGACCTCCATGGCCTTCTGGCGGGATAACGTGGGGCTGATCATCACCAACAACGGCTTTCCCCTGTTGAGCAACGCCGGTTCCATCAGCCATGAACGCATGGAACAGCAGGTCGATAAACAGTTTCAGGATTACGACCAGCAGCGCAAAGCCCAGGAGGCGCAAGCGGCGGATGCTCAGGACGAGGCCGAGCTGAAAGCGTTGGAGCGCAGGATCAAAAATCGCAAAGGGAGAGCATCATGAACGCCCCCCAAACCTTTGCCAGCCTGGACGCACTGGCCCGGCATCTGCGCGAGCGGCTGGATAAGAAGTATGTCCTGCTGTTTGCCTTCAACGGCACCGGCAAGACGCGCCTCTCCATGGCCTTCAAGGACATGGGTAAGGAAACCGTCGAAGACGATGAGGGCAACGAGGTGACTACCCGCGACACCCTCTATTTCAACGCCTTCACCGAAGACCTGTTCCACTGGGACAACGACCGGCGCGTGCTGCGCATGCATACCGACTCGCGCTTCTTCGATGGCCTGCAAGAGTTGGAGATGGAGAGCCGCATCCGTCCGCTGCTGGCCCGTTACGCGGACATCGACTTTCTGATCGACTACGCCACCTCCGAAATCACCTTCTTCCGCGAAAAAGACGCTGATGGCGCGCCCATACCCATCAAGGTGTCACGCGGAGAGGAAAATATCTTCGTCTGGTGCTTCTTCCTCGCCGTCGCCCAGTTGGCGGTGGATGGGCAGGAGTCCTACCGCTGGGTCAAGTACCTCTATATTGATGACCCCATCTCCTCACTGGATGATAACAACGCCATCGCCGTGGCCAGCCATCTGGCGCAACTGCTTAAGAAATCCGACGGGCAAATCCGAACGGTGATCTCGACCCACCATCATCTGTTTTTCAATGTTATGGGTAACGAGTTGAAGCCTGCCCAATACTTCCTGAGCAAGGAAGACGGGCAATTTCTATTGAAGAATACCGGCAAGACTCCGCGTTTCCACCATATCGCGCTACTCAAGGAATTGAATGCTGTGGTGGAGTCTGGCCAAATTTTCACATACCACTTCAATATCCTTCGGAATATTTTGGAAAAAACAGCCACTTTTCACGGCTTTCAGCACTTTTCCGCCTGTATCCAGCAGTTCAGCGATGATGAGGATGGCATACTCCGTGAGCGCATGATTCAGTTGTTCAGCCACGGGAATTATTCCCTCTTTGAGCCCCAGGAGATGATGCCGGAAAACAAGGAATACTTTCGCAAGATCCTGCGGGACTTCATGAACAACTACCGCTTCAACCCGGAACTGTTCCCGGAACCGCCACAAGAGAGCGTAACCCCATGACCAAAGAAGAACTCAGCCAACTGGGCAAGACCCTGTGGGCCATCGCCGACGACCTGCGCGGCGCCATGAACGCCGACGACTTCCGCGACTACATGCTCTCGTTTTTGTTCCTGCGCTACCTCTCCGACAACTACGAGGCCGCCGCTAAGAAAGAGTTGGGCCCGGACTACCCCAAGCTGCAAGAGGACGACCGCCGCACGCCGCTGGCGGTCTGGTACGCAGCGAATACCGAGGACATCCCCGACCTCGAAAAGCAGATGCGCCGTAAGATGCACTATGTAATCCACCCCGACTACCTCTGGAGCAGTATCTACGAGCGCGCCCGTACTCAGGACGCCGAGCTGTTGCAAACCCTGCAACGGGGATTCAAATATATCGAAAATGAATCCTTTGCCAGCGCCTTCCAGGGCCTCTTTTCCGAGCTCAACCTCCATTCGGAAAAGCTGGGCAGGACACCGGTTGACCGTAATAAGAAGCTCTGCGCCATCATCACCAAGGTCGCCGAGGGGATCGCCCAGTTCTCCACCGACAGCGACATCCTCGGCGACGCCTACGAGTATCTGATCGGCCAGTTTGCCGCCGGTTCCGGCAAGAAAGCCGGGGAGTTCTACACCCCGCAATCCCTCTCCACCATCCTCTCGCGCATCGTCACCCTGGACAGCCAGGAGCCCGCCACCGGCAAAAAGAGAAAGCTCAGTTGCGTGCTCGACTTCGCCTGCGGTTCCGGCTCGCTGCTGCTCAACGTGCGGAAACAGATGGGGACACACGGCATCGGCATGATTTACGGCCAAGAGAAGAACATCACCACCTACAACCTGGCCCGCATGAACATGCTGTTGCACGGGGTCAAGGATAGCGGCTTCCAGATCCACCACGGCGACTCCCTGATCAACGACTGGGATATGCTCAGCGAGATGAACCCGGCAAAAAAGGTCAAATGCGATGCCATCGTGGCCAACCCACCGTTTAGTTACCGATGGGAGCCAAACGAGGCGCTGGGTGAGGACTTCCGTTTCAAAAGCCACGGGCTGGCGCCCAAATCCGCCGCCGACTTCGCCTTCCTGCTGCACGGTTTTCATTTCCTCAGCGACGAAGGCACCATGGCCATCATCCTGCCCCACGGCGTGCTGTTCCGTGGTGGCGTAGAGAGCCGCATCCGCACCAAGCTCCTCAAAGACGGCCACATCGATACCGTGATCGGCCTGCCCGCCAACCTCTTCTTCTCCACCGGCATCCCGGTCTGCATCCTGGTTCTGAAGAAGTGCAAAAAGCCTGATGACGTGCTCTTCATCAATGCCAGTGAGTACTTCGAGAAGGGCAAACGGCAAAATCAGCTTCTCCCGGAGCATATCGATAATATTGTCGAGACCTACCAATACCGGAAGGAAGAAGAGCGCTATGCCCGCCGGGTGGAGATGGCGGAGATCGAAAAAAACGACTACAACCTAAATATCTCCCGCTACGTCAGTACGGCCATGTCGGAGCAACAGATTGATCTTGGCGCAGTAAACCATAAGCTTGTGGCATTGGAAGAGAAAATTGTCGCTGCTACACAAAAGCACAACGGGTTTCTTGAGGAGCTTGGCTTGCCCCCCCTGCCGCTGGGTTAAAGTAGCGGTGTCGGGTGGTAAACCGTAAGAGCCGCGTAAGGGCCAAAACACCCGTGACCAACGGAGAGAGAAACAGGCCATATGGGCTAAGCTTGCCCTATGGTAGGGTTATATCGCTTCGTTCGCCCACCCTTTTCTGGCCAAGGTTGCTGGCCCACGCCGGGTTTCTATCCACAGACCCTAGCCGCTGGTTGGGGGTTTGTATAGCATAACAACCTGTTGATGGCCGATTGCTCTCTTATGATGGTTTGGATGACAATGAATACCCTTTTGCAAACAATCTTATTATTGGTGGCTTCCAATGTATTTATGACCTTCGCTTGGTATGCCCACCTCAAACATCTGGATGCCAAACCTTGGTATATCGCGGCGGGAATAAGTTGGGGCATCGCCTTTCTGGAGTATATGCTCCAAGTTCCGGCCAACCGCATTGGCTTTACCGTGCTTTCACTGCCCCAGCTTAAAATTTTGCAAGAGGTGATTACCCTGACGGTGTTTGTGCCCTTTGCCGTGTTTTATATGCATCAGCCCTTAAAACTGGATTTCCTCTGGGCTGGCTTATGTTTGGTTGGGGCGGTCTACTTTATGTTTCGCGGGGCCCTCTCCTAAAGCCCCGCAGCGCGCACCGGAACCAACCCTTAGCCCTGCCAAGGGCTGCTGATATGCCAACTGGCCAGGGTTTCAGAAAAACGGGCCTTTAGTTTTTTGCGGTGTTTCTCCGCATTTGGCCCCACCAATACCACCACCAGATTTTCCGGTCGCAGCAATAGCTCGGCTTGAAATTGCACCTGTTCCGGGGTGAGTTGCAACACCCGTTGCCAACTCTCCGTCACAGGCTCAACACAGTGGAACAGTTGATCACTCACGTAGCGCTCTACCAGCTCCGAAGGGCGGTCCAGCGAGCTGCCCAGGGCGGCATACCAGCGCGTCTTCAAACGCAGCCACTCCTCCTGACCCGCCGGTTCGGTGCGCAATTTGTGCAGCTGCTGGATCAAATTATGAAACAGCACCTCCAGATTTTCCGGGGAGACCGAAGCACCAATCTCCAACGTGCCCGTATCGGTATAGGCCGAATATGCCGCCCAAAGATCATAAACCAACCCCTCCTTTTCCCTAACCTCTGCTTGTAAACGGGAGGCAAAACCATCATCCAACAAGCGGCGCATGGCGGCCGTTGGGTAGAAGCGGTTGGGCTCCTGTTGCCCCGCACAGCGAAAAAAGAGGCTCAATGAGAGCTGCGCCGTCGGGTCATTAACCGCCAACCAGTGGGGCCCTGCGGGCATGGGCGGCGGCGGCGGCGTTGGCTCACCAGGGCCTGCGGCCAGCGCACCCAGGGTTTTTTCGGCCAAGGCATGGACATGGGCATGCTCCACAGGGCCAAAAAAGGCCACCGCCATGTTGTCGCCCCGGTAGTGCTTTTGCAAATAACGGTGCAGATCGGCCACCTCTACATTTTCCACCGTCTCGCGGGTTCCTAAAACCGAACGCTCCAAGGGGTGATTTTTCCACAGTTGGCCACTGGCCATCACAAAGGGATGGGTATTTTCACCCGCCTCATTTTCATCCTCACGCATCTCCGCCAAAATGACCTGTCGTTCATTTTCGATCCCCAGCAACGCAGGTTCGGTAAACAGCTCGGCAAATAGGGAGAGGCTCTCTTCCAGATGGATCAGCGGTACATTCAACCAATATAGGTTGGTTTCCGGGCCAGTGGCGGCGTTCATATCCGCCGCCAAAGCTTCCAACTGGGTGTGCAGTTCAGTGGGATCAGGGATGCGCTTGGTGCCCTTAAACAGCATATGTTCCAGAAAATGGGCAATGCCGGCCTCACGGTCACGCTCAAAGCGGCTACCAGAGCGGGCCAGAATGGTAACACCCACCTCGTGCAACCATGGCATGGGAAAGCTGACCACGGTTAGGCCGTTGTCCAATTGGCTAGTGCCGTAGTGGGGCTCTGTCAGAGGATGCGCTAGGGAAAATGCTTCCATATCCATGGGGTGCAAGGGTGAACTTTCTTGGTTTATGGAGAAGCTGCCCATTAAATAGAGATGTGGAGTTGGGTGCAATAAAAATCGGCATTTTTGAATTTATGGCCCTGCATTAATCGTGGTTTCCACCACCATTAACCCAATATTAAAAAATACGCGCGTCAGGACTTTACCAAAACCTCACCAGGGCTTCTGCCCCTCGACCCCATAAGGCCCCCACCCCCCCACGGCTGACAAGGCTGGCAGCCTTAGACACCGTTTAACCAAGCTCCTCTGTTGGCACGGCGGGGGATGCTGACTCTGGGGCCATCTTGGCACCCATGCATAGGCCCAAAAGACAACCGCCCATGCAAAACATCCTAACCAACAGATGCCTTACATGGGCGGTCACAAACACAACGCCCGGCCGCCCTGTGGGATCAGGCTAGAATGGATAAACCCTTCCACCCTAACCCCACATGGCCTGGCGAGTCCTCAGTGCATACTCCCTTGAGTATCCACTAACCACGTGAGTCTATCTGGCACACCATAAGAGACCATCGTTTTATGCCTAACCAGAAGTGTCAAAATCGCATTACGAAGGAGAACGAGCAGTGTGTGATCGCCACGCAAAGCGAAGTCTGCCCGCATAAGAGGAGTCCGCAGGGAAAGTGAGGTGGGTACAAGCGTGTCGGTGGGCGTGTTCATGTTCGTCATGCTCCTTTGACTGATCCATGCCTAAGCTGGATATCACGCGGTATTTTCCATCTCCAAAAAGATTTCCAATACACCTATCCCCTTCTCAAAGGTCATGCCAAACATTAACACTATGAAATTATAGAATTATTCCAAATTTTACCCTAAATCCATAGTGCTATAATTTAATCAACACTCTCAATTAATGATGTATTTTTAGGCAATATGATACCCTCTGTAGCACTTTTGCTCCTTGCATTGACCGGGAGATTGTGCAGATTTTAGGCAAAAAAATAGGGAGCAACAGGAACATGCCAGTCCTGAAACTCCCCCCAAATGAAGGGAAAAGGGAAACCCTTTGAAGCCCTCTTGGTGCGCGCTTGAGGCGCTTCTTCTATTCTATTTAGAGCCCATGAGCTCCTAAGCATCCACCACCGGTTCACCACTGGGGGCCTGCTGGTCACGTCGCTGCATCTCGACAAACTGACCCAGCTTTTCATTGATCTTCTGCCGGGTCTCTTCTAGCATGCGCTGAATGCCCTCAAACAGATCAACCGCCTCCCCTAAAAAGGCCTGTGCCTGCGAAAAGCCCTTGTCGATGGCGCCGTCTACCAGCTCGCGGAACCCCTGTAAATTCTCTTCAAAGCTCACATCGGTATGGTTATCCAGATAGTTACCAAAATAACTGGATACCTGCGAAACGATAAATCCCGCCGTCTGGCCTGGATCGGTCACGCCGCGCATCTCCTGAAAAGCCGCTAGGGCCTCGCTGTTTTTAAAGCTGCCCATGCCCCGCTCTAACTCTTGCTGCAACGACTCTTGCAACCGCTGGTTGGCATAAGCAACCATATCCTGCGGGGATGAAAAATCCGCTGCATCACTGGCAACCACCCGCATACGTTGGGCCAGTGTTAACACATCTGTCGCGGTTTTGGTCTCTGTCGTCGGCGACTTTACGGCAGAGCCCGCTGTCTGCTGATTGCGTACAGCGGTAAGATAGGCCATCTCAACTTGGGTTGCTTGAATCTCGGCCATGGCGCGCCCTCCTGCTCGCTTATGGGCGTTCCCTCGGGGGTCGCTCCGTTGTTAGAAGAGCGCCTCCCTAATACTCATCGGAACGTTTTCCGGCTTTGTTTAGCGTTTGTTGTAAAATGGTTTGAAAATCCCCCCGACCACCACGGGAGAGGTGAGGCTGTCCGGCCACCACCCCACGGAATGTTCCGCGCTGAGTGCTCTCTTGGCTGCGCCGCTGCGGCACATCGAGGATAGAAACCATACCTGGATAACTGTCAAAGGGTCTCATCACACATTCCTTAGCGTCGTTGAGACTGAAGAAAAATAGATCCCTGGTTCTTTTATCGGCCAACCATGCCTTAGAGTTTAGTGAAAAATTGATTTTCTGTGGCCATACTCCAAAACAGCCCCCGTTTTAACCAGCACACCACCATGAACATCATAAAAACAATCTGTTATTGTGATAATCTAAGCGATGCTCAACCTGCCCCATCCTACGTGTATCACCACTTAACCCATAGGCTGACATCCACCCCCCCATGCAAAAGGGGCCCGTTCGTTAAAACGGACCCCTCTTCTAATCCACACCCTTACGTCAAACGCTTAATTTTGCTGCTCCAACACCTTACGCGCAATGTGACTGGGTACCTCTTGATAGTTAGCCAAACGCATGGTGTAGATGCCCCGCCCTGAGGTCATGGCGTTTAAACTGTTGCCATAATCCAAAATCTCCGACATGGGGGTTTCGCAATGAATGGTCTGCCCGTTGCCCCTGGGTGTCACACCGGTAATCTTACCCCGGCGGCTGTTCATGTCACCAATCACATCCCCCATCACCTCATCGGGTACCGAAATCTCCATGCTCATCAGCGGCTCCAACAAAACCGCACCGCCCTGCTCCATGGCACTGCGAAAGGCCATAGAACCCGCCGTTCTAAAGGCGTTGTCCGAGGAATCCACCGAATGGTGTGAACCATCCACCAAATTAACCTGCACATCCACCACCGGATACCCCCCCACCACACCCTTGTTCATCGCCTCCACAACCCCCTTCTCTACCGAAGGGATAAAGTTGCGGGGAATCACACCACCTACCACCCGATCCTCAAAAACAAAACCTGCCCCCCGTGGCAGGGGCTCTACCTCGATCCAACAATCGCCAAATTGACCCCGCCCCCCGCTCTGCTTTTTCAACTTGCCCTGCACGCGACAGGCGCGGGTAATGGTCTCACGATAGGCAACCTTGGGCACCTTTAGGGAGGCCTTGCCGCCATATTTACGCTGCAAACGATCCAGCGTAACCGCTAAATGGGTCTGCCCCATGCCTGCCAAAATCATCTCGTGGGTGTCTTCGTCCCGGTAAAAGTGCAGGGTAGGATCTTCATCACACAACTTAGCCAAGCCCGTGGCGACCTTATCCTCCATCTTGGTCTCCACCTCCACCGCGTAGGAGAATACCGGCTCCTGATAACGCACCCGATGGTAGTGAATAGGGGCGCTGATATCGCACAGGGTATCCCCCGTGTGGGTGTGCGCCAAACGGGCAATGGCACCAATTTGACCCGCCTTGAGAACATCCACCTGGGTCATGTCGTTGCCCTCTAAGAGATAGAGGTGCCCCCCCTTCTCTTTTAGATCCCGGGTGCCGTTAAGTAGGGCAGAATCAGCCTGCAACGTGCCAGAAAAGACCCGCACCACCGAGAGCTTACCCGAAAAAGGGTCGATGGCTGTTTTAAACACCACCGCCGAGAAGGGATCTTCTTCGCTGACAGAGCGGGCGATCTCTTGATCCCGGTTATTGGGGTTAACCCCAATCAACGGCTTGATGGCGGCCTTGTCGATGGGGCTGGGCAGATACTGGCTGATGCCGTTGGCCAGCGCCCGCACCCCAATATTGGCCCCGCCCGAACCACAGAAAATGGGCAACAGGCGCCGGGTTAAGACCGCCTCCTTAAGCCTCTCATGCAACTGCTCCTCGGTGGGCAGTGTCTCATTTTCCAGATAGGCTTCCAGCAGTTCATCATCGGTTTCAATGATTTTTTCGATCAACTGGGTGCGATAATAGGCCACATCCTGCTTGACAGAATCGGGCATTTCAATCTGGGTAAAAACACCATCCTTAGCCGACCAAGCGGTCATGGGAATAAGATCCACAATACCCGCAAAGCTCTCTCCCTGACCGATGGGAATGGTTACAGGTAGCGTGGTCACTTGTAGATCTTGCTCGATCTCCCCCAGCACTCGAATAAAATCGGCACGGGGTTTGTCCATTTTATTGATAAAACCGATACCGGGAACCTGAGCCTCCTGGATCATACTCCAAAACCGGGTATTCTCGGTCTTGACCCCAGAGGCCCCCGAGTAGACCAACACCGCGCCACCCACCACATTGAGCACCGCCCGTGTATGCTCGATAAAGTCGATGTATCCCGGGGTGTCGATAATGTTGATCTCCACCCCTTTCCACTGAAAATGGCCAATCTGCGGAGCAATGGTCAAACCCCGCTCCAGCTCTTCGGGCTCTGAGCGCAGCACCGTATTTTTGCCCTCTACCGTGCCCCGTTTTGGGATCACACCCGCATTATAGAAAAGGGTCTCCGCTAAGGTGGTGGCACCGCCGCCGCCATGGGCCATCAATGCAACGTTGCGAATCCGGGTAATTTGGCTTTCGGTCATGCCCTTTTCTCCTTCAGCATCGAAATAATGAGGTAGCACATCCTCGCACACAAACCTTATCCCACGGCCCCGTTGCGCCCGGTGGCTGCCATCTTTTTTTCCAGGGTTAGAAAACCCACGTTATCACACGGTAAGCGCACATGAAACCGCAGGGCAGCGTTTTCCTGAGGAATCTGCCGCTATGCCACCATGATACATAGGGGCAGCCACGAAGGCGACCCGCATTGATGGAAAAGTTGAGCTTTGAGCATGGCGCAAAACAGACCGAGGGGTTATGGCTGGCTGGATTAAAAACGTGGGGAGGAAGTGGCTTTGCGAAAGGGGACACCGTTGCCCTGGAACATCACCTAACCCTGCTTGCGATCCGTCACTGGGCACCACAAGAAGGGAATCGAGCACCGCACCAGCAAAAGGGGTTGGATTGGGGGGGAGTGGCGCGCGTATGACCGGAATTGCCCTGATGAAAAGCGGCACTGTCATAAAAACACCCGCGACGCCGACCCTTTATCCACGAGCCAGTCAGCGTGTAGCACCGCATAGCTTATGGAGTGAGAGCCGCCGACCCATGGCCAGACGAAGCGTACCAGATGAAGCGCTGCACCCCACAACCGATCTGTTATGACGGGATGGCAACACTTTGGGCGTAGCTTCTTCGGTTGCTTCGGCTTCCCGCATAGTGCAGACAGACACAACCGACACCCACCAGCATACCGGCCGCAAAAGCGGGTGCCGCCAATATCAGGCCAGAGGCCCATTTGGCGCTGGAACCTCCTGCGAATGCGCCACCTTTAGCCAGGGCACTCTTAGAGTGGGCAAGATCAAGCTTGACCTTGGCCGATTGGGTGGTTTTGCCCAGCCCACTTTTTGCTGCTGAGGAGGCGCTGGTTTTACTGGTGGATGAGATATAGACATCATCCAGTAAACTCGCAGGCCCATTCATAATGTCCGAAGATTGTTTTTTGTTGCTGTTTTGATGATTGTTCACGGTCACTCGGGAAGCCTCCGCCCAGTGTCAATAGAGTGGATGCTAATATGAATGATTCTCATTGTTAGGTCAATGGGTGATTTTGCTTCACCGGTCTATCTGGACAACATGGTAGTCGTGTTATCTACTGCTTTAAAATAAAATGAGCCCATGTCAAATCACCCACGATGCCCAAAATTTTCGCCACCGACTCTTGCCAGTGATGGATGGAACTCGCCGAAACAAACTGCGAAAGTTGAGTTGTAATCACTCCTAATCGCTAATTAAGTGTATGTCCCCTGAATTATCCCCTATGGTCATGGATTCCTCCTGTTTCTATTATCATGGAATCCATAGTATGGCTGACTCGCCTGAAAAGGGGTGCCCTGCGGTTTGCTGGACGCTTACATAACAGCGTGTTATGCTGTTCGCAATACTTCATTTAGGGAGGTGAAAACCATGAAGCGATTTATTGCAGTCTTGATTGCCGTTGCTGCTCTAACCGGATGCGCTGGTGGAATCAAGGGGGTTTCGAACTCCAATCTTTATGGAAAACTTCCCCCGGGAGGAACGTTCGCTTTACAATTAATTAGCGGTGACTCGCTTATTGGCCGAAAGATTGAGCGAATGATTTCGCACCAAATATCAAAGCAGGGATATAGACCAACAGATTCGAGTCCAGATATTTTGGTTTCATATGCGTTTGATGTCCATTCTGCCGGATCAGTTTCCAGCGCATACACCAGCATTAACACGGTTCCGCAAAAGTCGTTTGTCTATGGAAACACGATTTACACCAAACCATCAACATCGACGGCAACCACTAGCGTAAGCACTACAAAGCTTTATCAGAAGACTATTGTCGTGAGAATCTCAGATGCAAGAACAGGAGAAAAGCTATGGGAATCGAATGTTTCAGAACAGGGTTGGTGCAATCAGATTTTTGTTACAGCGCCTTCAATCTTGGCGCTGATGTTTGAAGGCTTTCCCCACGAGCAAACCAACGTTAATAAGATGGTGACGCATGCTGACCCGGCAGCAAAAGAATTGATGAACTTATTTCCCGAGAGCACTAACTGGGGCTGCACGAGGACTTAACAGATTCCTGAATCGGTGACTTTCTTTGTGGAATTCCGGGGACATCTATGGACCCACCCCCTAATTGCAAGAAGAATTTTTTTATCTGACACAAACAAGGTGCGAATGCAGACATCTATTCGGCCTTTAGGTGGGATGACTATTTGATCCCTGGCCCTGATGGAAACCGCGCGTTTTCTCCTGGTCAGTTTCACGGCCTCGAAGGCCCCTATCCCCGTGAGGTTTTGAAAACGCCGGGCTCGACCCGTTGGATTTGCTGATTTGCGTTCTTGATACCAGATGAAATCTGGGTCAAGGCTTCCGTGATGAAGTCAGAAAGTTCCATTTATCACTTAATTCGATTTTCAATCACAACGTCCGGAGTCGTTGTGTAGGTAGGACGAGTTAAGGCTGGGTCATTTTTGGCAAGACACTGAAAAGTAACCGAGTAGCTATAGAAAGGCCTTTCAAAGCTGGAAGACATGTTCTTTACCATCAACTCCTTACCCAGTCCTGCACAATGTGCATTGGCAGATGCCAATGCGTTGCTTTGGGCCTCTGGTGCGCCGCCTGACATATTGTGCTTTTGTGCGGAAACCGTAAAGGTATCTGGCCCCATTTGCATGACACTTCCCGTGCTTCCGCAAGCCGAGAGCGCTAATGACAAGGCAACAACAGATAATGCGGCGATTTTGTTATTCATTTTTCCATCCCCTTTTTCATTCACTAGGCATGTGGCAACTATAACGTCTTTGGTGCTAAATGCCCATTTCCGCAGGCAGTTACTTCTGAGAGCGATGTGGCATCTTCCGCCCGAATATGCTGATACATACCATCCAAATATTCGCCAAGGGTAAGCCATCTTGCCTCATCAAACAACACGCCGCTTTCCAGCGCCTCAAAAAAATCAATTTGTGTGAATTCCGGGGAGTTCAGGGGACAGTTACTTAATTAAGGGGTAAAGGCTTATGGCGCGGATGGCGAGGGTAGTGATGCCGGGCGTGGCGCATCATATAACTCAACGTGGGAATCGTCGTCAGGATGTTTTTTTGAGGAAGCGGATTATTTGTTTTATTTAGAAACAGTAAGCTATTGGAGCCACGGGATTCCGGGGACATACACGAATGGCGCTAAGTTAAGCCACTTTTGCTTTGTATTTACTTCTTCCTAGGACATCCTGCATTTCAGACCTTGGTGAGATCAATCGTTGGTAGTTTTTCGGTCTTCGTTTAACACATCTTGGCTCTCGACGCCCTGGCCTCTCGTATAGAGTTGTGGCGGCAATTGAGTCTTGCAATGCACTGCTCAGATCCATCTGCTCCTGATGTGGCAATCTTTTGGTGACTTATTCTTTATCAAGTACGCAAACCTGAGCGTGAAGTACGTTTGGCACTAGGGCTGTTACAGCCGGGTGCCTTGCACTTTGCAATAACCAGATTTTCGCCAAGGGAGCTCAGGATGAATGAAAAAATGACCATCTCCATGGCCAGAAACATCTTTTTCGGGGGAAGTCTTTTCTTCGTATTGGTGTTTCTTGGTCTCACTTTAGGCACCATGCGGAGCCTGCCAGAACGCGACCATCGGGAGAACATCACCCCCCAAGTGGCTTTAGGCAAGAAGGTGTGGGAGGACAACAACTGTGTGGGATGTCATACATTATTAGGCGAAGGTGCCTATTTCGCTCCAGAACTGGGCAATGTCTATCTTCGGCGCGGCGGTAAAGATGGCGGCATCGATTTCATTAAAGATTGGATTCGTGCGCAGCCATCGGGCGTTGAAGGGCGTCGCCAAATGCCTCAATTCAACCTTACAGAAGAGGAGTTGGACGCGGTAGCCACGTTCCTGAAATGGACCTCTGAGATCAACACCGCCGGCTGGCCGCCGAACATCGAAGGTTAAGGAGGACCATCAGATGACCTATCAATCTCAATCCGTTGCGCGTCTCTATTTTATTGGCGCTTTGGGCCTGTTTGTTGGCCAAATTCTCTTTGGGCTGGTGCTGGGCACGCAGTATGTGATCGGTGACTTTCTGTTCCCGGAGATCCCCTTTAACGTTGCCCGCATGGTGCATAGCAACCTGTTGATCGTATGGTTGCTGTTCGGATTTATGGGGGCCTCTTACTACCTTGTTCCCGAAGAGTCTGAAACGGAGCTGTGGAGCCCCCTTCTGGCCAAGCTGCTGTTTTGGGTCTTCCTGGTCGCCGGCGCACTGACCATTCTGGGCTACCTGCTGGTCCCTTACGCCAAGCTGGCGGAGCTGACCCATAACGACCTGCTGCCCACCATGGGACGTGAGTTCCTGGAGCAGCCCACCATCACCAAAATCGGCATCGTCATTGTGGTGCTGGGTTTTATCCTCAATATCGGCATGACCATGCTCAAAGGGCGTAAAACCTCCATCAGCATTGTGTTGCTGACGGGACTGATCGGCCTAGCGGTGATGTTCCTGTTCTCCTTCTACAACCCCAGCAATCTGGTGCTCGATAAGTTCTACTGGTGGTGGGTGGTGCATTTGTGGGTGGAAGGGGTTTGGGAGTTGATCTTGGGGGCCATCCTCGCCTTTGTCTTGATCAAAGTGACCGGTGTGGACCGGGAGGTGATCGAAAAGTGGCTCTATCTGATCATCGCCATGACCTTGATTACCGGCATCCTCGGCACCGGCCACCACTATTACTGGATCGGCACCCAGGAGTATTGGCAGTGGGTCGGCTCGCTTTTCTCCGCACTGGAGCCCATCCCCTTCTTCATGATGGTGCTGTTCGCTTTCAACATGATTAACAAGCGTCGTCGCAACCATCCCAACAAGGCGGCGACCCTGTGGGCCATGGGGACGGCGGTCATGGCCTTTTTGGGGGCGGGGGTGTGGGGCTTTTTGCACACTTTGGCACCCGTCAACTACCTGACCCATGGCACCCAGATCACCGCCGCCCACGGTCATATGGCATTCTACGGTGCCTATGTGATGATTGTTCTAACCATCATCTCCTACGCCATGCCATATCTTCGCGGGCACGGCCCCACCAGCGGTGAACGTGCCCAAATATGGGAGATGTGGGGATTTTGGCTGATGACCATCGCCATGGTTTTCATCACCCTGTTTCTCACCGGCGCTGGCATTCTGCAAACCTACATGCAGCGCATGGGCGACGACCCCGGTGCCTTTATGGACGTGCAAGAGAAGATCGCTTTCTTCTACTGGCTGCGCTTGGCTGCGGGCTTCGTCTTCATGGGCGGCTTAGTGGTCTATCTTATGAGCTTCTTTAAAGGGAAGCCGGGGCAAACCGAAAACGCCTGATTCACCTCACCGCTCCCGGGTTATCGCCTCTCCGGGAGCGGTTTTTTCCACCGCCTATGCGACTGTCGAGATAACAACCATGGACGCTTCCACACCCAGTACAGAGTCCAGCACCACGCAACCGCTCTATCGACCTGTGGGTCAGGAAATTGAGCTCTTTGAATACGCCTATAAGCATCAGTTACCGCTGCTGGTCAAAGGGCCTACCGGCTGCGGCAAGACCCGCTTTATTCGCCATATGGCGCATCGGCTCAAGCGACCGCTTTTTACCGTAGCTTGCCACGACGACCTGACCGCCGCCGACTTGGTGGGGCGTCATCTGATCGGTCCCGATGGCGGTGCCCATTGGCATGATGGCCCGTTGACACGCGCGGTGCGCGCAGGCGGAATCTGTTATCTGGATGAGGTGGTGGAGGCACGTAAAGATACTACCGTCATTCTCCACCCTCTGGCGGATGATCGCCGTCAACTGCCCATTGAGCGTACCGGAGAAACCCTTGATGCACCACCAGAATTTATGCTGGTGGTCTCCTACAACCCGGGCTACCAGAATCTTATGAAAGGAATGAAGCCAAGCACCAGACAGCGTTTTGTCGCGCTACGCTTTGATTTTCCACCCGCGCCCGTTGAAACCCGGGTACTCATAGATGAGACCGGCATCGCCCCCCACATAGCGCAGCGCCTTATCACCTTGGGCACTGCTTTACGCGCGTTGGGTGAGGTTGACTTGGAGGAAGGCGTAAGCACCCGCCTACTGATCTACGCTGCTCGGCTTATTCAAGGCGGATTTCCCCTTCTCGCCGCTTGCCGTTCGGCGCTTGCAGAATCACTCAGTGACGATCCTGAGGTCATTGCGGCGCTCATGGAAGTGATTGAAGTGCACATGGGGTAATCTTGTGCGATAACGCACCTGGACAAGGTTGGTTTTTCATGAATCACGCATCACAGCCATCATATCATCCGCAGCCGACCCGTCTGCACAGGATTCAGTTCAACCGTCGCCTCACCCGCACCGCTTTTTTTACCCTATTTTTGGTTGCGCCCACGCTCGATCTTTTCCGCATTGATCTGGCCAACGGTCACTTGGTGCTTTTTTGGCATCGCTTCACCCCCGGTGTCGGATCCTTTTTGCATGAAGCAGCCACCTCGCCACTGGCCGCTGCCATGGGCATTGCCCTCTATCTGTTGCTGCCTGTGGCAACCGTTATCGTGACAGTTTTGTGGATCTCCCGGCGCTGGGGGCGACTCTACTGCGGTTGGCTCTGCCCCCATTTTACCGTGGTAGAGTGGATCAATGGCCTCATGGAAAAGGCGTTGGGAAAACCCACCTTGTGGGAGCCAACGCCCATGGGTCGACGGACCAGCCGCGCATGGTTGCTGATCATGCTGCTCTCGGGGGCGGCCATGGGGCTGCTCTGGGCGGTCTCCTTGATCACCTACGTTCTGCCGCCGCAGATGATTTTTGAACATATTTGGCACGGCACGCTCACCTTTGCGCAGGGGCTTTTCATCGCCGTGGCGAGCGTGGTTTTTTTTATCGATTTTATTTTTGCTCGGCATCTATTTTGCCGTTTTGGCTGTGCGGTGGGCTTGGCACAGAGTTTAGCATGGATGTCCAATCCCGCCGCATTAAGCCCCTTTTTGAACAGCCGCGAAAGAGGATCGTGCTCTGGCTGCCCGGCACCCTGCGTTACGGGCTGTCCGATGCGACTGGATCCCCGTGGGGGCAAACGACGCATCTCCACCTGTACCCAGTGTGGCATCTGTGTGCAAGGCTGCGCCGATATTAGCCAGGTCCGCGCCAAAAACGCGCCGTTGATCTGGACCCATGGTGCCGCAGTCTCCGCACGCCCCACCTCACTCTTCATCCATAAGGGCACAGAGGAGTAGCACCATGGAAGAGCTGGTCGGCCATGCCTGGGACCGTTTGATCACCGCCAAACTCAAGAGCCGTCATCCTGAAGCTGCGGTTCGCCTGGAGCATCTTGAGCGGCGTGTGGGCATTCTGTTTCGCAGTGCCGGGGGCAATCCAGCATTGGAGATAAAAGGCGTGCCTGATCACTATCATGGCGGCAAACGCGGCTTCTGGCGTCGTTTGGCAGGCGTGGAGCGCCATTACCCCATGGCGTGGCGTGATCAGGACCATCTCTATCTTCCTGAGCGTATCGATCTCTTCCCCAAGGCCGAGTTGAATGGGGATCTGTATCGCTGGTGGGCCTATTTATTGCCATTGACGCCGCCTATTTCGGGAAATCCCGCTGTTTGGTTTGGCAATGCCCGTACCGCCACGCACGTGTTACTCTCCCATTTTCCCACGCTTGAGCCGCTCTATGTTCGGCTAGTCAGCGCGCATTTGGAACAGCGCCCCGTCATCGCGGCCAGTAACGCCGCCCTGCAAGCCAGTGAGCGGCAACTCCGTTTGGCCTTACTACAGCCCCATCGGGAGATAGCGCCCCCCCCGATGCTCTCCGTGCTATGGCCTATCCCTTTGTGGCCTCATCCAGAGCCGCCACAAAGCAGCACAACCACCCCCTCCTTGGAAGAGGCGCGGCATCCCAAGGGTGGCAGCCAAAATATGGGTGCAGAGGAGCAACGTCTGCGCAAACGGGGACAACGCAGCGAGCAACAGGAGCGTGAGGATGGTCTGATGATCTACCGTTTTGAAGCGCTGCTCAGTTGGGCGGAAATGATTCACATCAACCGTCCCAGCGATGAAGAGGAGGATGCCCAGAGCGCCAAGCGGGCGAGTCGTGACATGGATACATTGACCCTGACGCGGGGCGGTGATGCCCCGGCTAAATCGATCCGGTTTGACCTGGATCTGCCTGCGCCAGCGTTGGATGATCGTCCATTGGGGCCAGGGGTTCATCTGCCTGAGTGGGACTATAAGCGCGCGCGTCTGCTCCCGGACCATTGTTTACTGCAACTGATGGAGACGGAAAATGTGAGCCCGCAACCCCTACCGGTGCATCTGCGGCGGGTGAGTCGGCGTATTCAGGGACAAATCACCCATTGGAAGCCCGATGGTGTTTGGTTGCGACGACGCGAGGAAGGGACGGAACTCGATCTGGAGGCATGTTTGGAGCATGCCGTCAACCGCCGCTGCGGTCAGGGACCGGCGGAAGCGGGGCTATGGCGCGACTACCTGCGTGGTTCACGAGATTTGAGCACGCTGTTGTTGGCGGACCTTTCGCTCTCCACGGATGCGTGGGTGAATGATGAACAGCGTGTGATTGATGTCATTCGCGATGCGCTGTTTATTTTTGCTGAAGCGCTGGCTGCAACGGGGGACGCCTTCTCTTTATATGGTTTTTCCTCAAAAAAACGGGATCATATTCGTTTTAACTCGATGTTCAAGTTTTCAGCGCTTGACAGCCGTTCAAGGTGTCACGCCAACGCAGTTTTATACTTGAGCGACGCTGATGGGGCCTGCCGCCCCAGATCACGCCCAACCATGTGTTTTTCCGAGAGGTTCAGCCTGAACTGTTTAGCCAGTACGTCGGCCAATTGGGTCAATTCCTGCTCTGGTGCATTTGCGTTCAATAGATCGTGAATGAGTGCCACTAGGTTGTCGGCCTTGATGTGATTGATCAGGCTTCCCACAGTGAACGCGGGTTGTTTGTGTTTCAACTGGGCCAGTTGGTCTGGTTGGACCAGGAGACAATGATCAACCATCAGGCTCAGGATCAGGCCTTGGCTTGATCCTTCGTCACCTTGAAGCTTGGTCAGATTCCCCCAGCCCTCGTGGGCCTTCCAGTCCTGGAAAAACACCTCGATCAGCCACCTCAAGGTGAACACCTTCAGGATATCTTCCGTTCGCCACGTCAAGTCGGAGGCAAACAGGTATCGATAATCTTGTTCTCCGTCATATTTCAATGCAATAACAAAGCGCTTCACGCCATGTGCTTTCACATGGATGCGGGCGCTGCGAAACACGATGGCCCTGTTCTCTCCACCTCGGACCGGGAGCCTCCCCGTTACACCGGGATAGCGCTGGAAAAATTCCTCAACAGTCAGATCCCGGCTCAGGAAACGGACCTTCTGGTTCTTCCTCAACTGACTGACGCATTGGATGCCAGCATACAGGGATGACCCTTGGTCTACAAAATCAGCAGCTCCATAAAGTGCATCAGCCAGGATCGCCTTGACCTGCACCACAGCATGCCACTGCTTGAACTGCCGCAACAATCGCAGTGCCAATTCTGGTTTTGTCGGATAGTCCGGGTTCCTGGCCGGTTCAACTGGGCGCTTGCTTTTCAGAATCCCTTTGCGCTTCTGCGCTTTGACTTCCTTGCGCCAAACCGTCCGTGCCGGGTCTGGACGATAAAACGCAAACCCGACCGGAATCGTCACCATGTCGGCCACCAAAAGCAAAAAGACAATTTGCTGGCCAAAAAGATAACCGCCGCTGCTCTTGTCCCTCATCTTGTGGACATGTGAGATGCGGGTCGTGACCTTGGCCCGCCTTTTGTCCGTGTCATCGACCACCAGCACACCATGCGTGATCCCATGGCGACGCAAAACAACCCGAACGCTCATCTGAAACAGCCGCTCCCAGGGAATCTTGGAACTCCGAAACATCCAAGCCAGTGCCCCGAGGCCGTAGCGTCCCAACCCAGCCCGCTCAAACTGTGCCCAGCAGATCGAGTTGGTCAGCATGATCGCCATGATGCAGAAACCAAACCAGCTCCGCTGGCAGACGCTCATCCCAACCGAATGCGTATGCTGCTCCCGCAGGGCTCCATCAATCTCTTCAACAAAGGCGCTGATAAATGGCAGAGGTCGATTGAAAATCATCCGTCTTCCCTCCATGGAAAACGGGACATTGGTTCATCCCTGGAGGAAAGTGTAAAATAAAGCAGGGGCAGCAGGCCAGCCCGTCAGATAATGAAGGGTCTCGATTGAATCTTGATCCAGAGTCCGACGGGATGACACTGCTGCCCTTTTCCCCTCAGATGTCAAGCGCAGAAAACTTGAACATCGAGTTTAATCGAATCAAGGGGTTTGCGCAATCCTACGACAATCAGGCGCGGGGTCGCATCCAGGCTATAAAACCTGGTTTTTATACACGGTTAGGCGCTGCCATACGGCAAAGTGTACATCTTTTGCAGGAACAGGCAGCGCGACGTCATTTGTTACTCATCCTCACCGATGGCAAGCCTCATGATGTGGATCATTATGATGGGCGTTGGGGAGTTGAGGATACACGCATGGCGGTGCGTGAAGCGCGCGCGCAGAATGTGCACCCATTCTGCATCACCATTGATCCTGAGGCCAACAGTTACGCGCCATACCTGTTTGGTGCCGATGGTTTTGTTCGCGTGACCGATCCTGCCAAGCTTCCCACCATTTTGCCCCAGATCTATCTTTCCTTGACGGCATGAGCCAGAGTCGATCCTACTTGGCTGGGAAAAGGATCAACGCATTAAGGGAGCGCCGAGGCTATAACATCACCTGTGTGGCGGTAGCCAACAAAAATGGCCGGATATTGTGGGCTCTGTTGGTAAAGGGAGAAAACTATCGTGAGCAAACCGCACATGGATAGCCGTCGAACCGCTGTTAAAAGATTCTGATAAGGGAAAGTGAAGGGGTTGTTCTGAGTTCTCACCGAAGATTGCGAGAGAATAAGTTTTGATGGCACAACGGGTCGAGCCCGGCGTTTTCAAAACCTCACGGGGAAGGGGCCTTCGAGGCCGTGAAACTGACCAGGAGAAAACGCGCGGTTTCCATCAGGGCCAGGGATCAAATAGTCATCCCACCTAAAGGCCGAATAGATGTCTGCATTCGCACCTTGTTTGTGTCAGATAAAAAAATTCTTCTTGCAATTAGGGGGTGGGTCCATAGATGTCCCCAGAACTCCCCCCCGGAACTCCCCGGGCTCCAGCTAGTTCAAGCAACTTTTGGCGGAAATAAGCAAAACTTGGGGACGCGTTGTTTGTTACATCCATGTGCGGGCTAATCTTTTCAGCCCACTGCGATTTCTCGGCACCGACAGCCTGCCAACCTTTTTCTGAAAGCGCGGTAGAACCTCCGGTGTAAACTGCCTCTGCCAAGCGCTCCCATGTGCCGCAAATGGAATCATTTACGTAAGCATTCAGGACAGCATCTTTGGCTTTTGGATAGGCTGATTTGACCGCTGGAATGTCACCAAGAAACCAAGCCTCACCCTCTTCAATGGCAACGCAAAATCGGGTTTCTGGCTGAGGGTCGCAGGCGTTCAGGATATTGAAAAGCTCTTGGCGGAACGCTTTGAGGCATTTGTCATCAAGGTCGCAGACAAGGATGACAGCCGCCGGGTAATCGGCTGGATATTTGGCGAAAGTGTTACCGTATCCACGGAGAAGCTTTGGGAACTGATCGAGCAGGATGCGTTTGCTTGCATCTGCCTTGTTGCCGAGGTTTTTCGGAATGCGGCCTATGCCTTTATAGAAATGAACATTGAACGTATGGTCATCACCGATGATTTTCGGGACAAGTATATCGAGCGCTTTCTTGCCGGACTGGTCTTCAACGAGAATCTCAAAATGCATCCGATCACCTCGCGTCCAGATAATCGCTGTACCAAAGGCCACCCAGCGGCAAACCTGCGGCCACCATGTTCTCGACGATGGCATCATTGCTCGCTCTGCGGATTACGGAATAGCCATCCGATCCCTTTTCCAGAATCCAGACCTCCTTAGATTCCAAAGCATCAACCAGATAGGGCTGATGGGTCGTAATGAAAACCTGAGATCCACCCTTGCGGCCTGTCGCATGATCACGGAATTCATTTACCAAGGATTCGAGAAGTTTATGGTACAAGCCATTTTCCGGCTCTTCGATACATAAAAACGGTGGTGGTGTCGGATCTTCGAGCAAGAGGAGGTACGCGAAGACCTTCAGTGTCCCATCAGACATTTGTTGCGAGTAAAACGGGTCTTGAAAACCTCTGTCATTGAACCGCAGCAGCAAGCGGCCATCGTTTGTCTTCTCCGTATCAATCTTGTTGATGCCGGGAATTTTTTCCGCAATCCGGTTCAAAATAGCCTGGAAACGCTTGGGATGCTCCCGCTCCATAAATTGCACGACGTTTCCGAGATTGTCGCCATGGATGTTGAGATGCTTCTGTGGACCGGCGAGGGGCAGGCTCCTGGCTGCGTCTGGAGTGAAATAGCTGAGGTACCACCCTTCGATAAATTTGCGGAACGCGGAAATCCTCGGATGTTGTTTCAACGAACCCAGCGTGGCAATACCGAGTTTGCGCATGTCGTCAAGTTCGACAACATCGGTTTCTTTAGACTCTTCTTTTGCCTCACCTGATTTAATGGACTCCATCAGACCAAGCAGGTCAAAATCACCCTGTTCCTCGTCGATCTGACGGCCTTCTTGATCGCCTTTCCAAACAACACCTTTTCCACTGTTCAACACAAGAAATGAGAAGGGCCAACCGTGCTTCTGGCCTTTTCGCCTCTGCCTGAGTCGTTCTTTCAAGACATAAGGACGACCTGAGCTATCAACATCAATAGAAATTTCATAGGTGATGGGGCGTGCATTCCCATCTTCCTTGTAATAGACCTCGAATTCGATGGACCCTTTTTGACCTTGCGCCCGGATTCGCTCAAATCCTCCCCTGCCGCGAGAGTCGCACGCCTCTTCTACACCAGACTTCAAAGCATCCGAAAGAAACCCGAAGGCGTCAAACAGCGTGCTCTTGCCAACACCGTTCTTGCCAATAACCGCCGTCATAGATGTGAGAGGATCGGCCTGCTGCTGATTCCAGAGGCGACCAAGTGTGACATCTTTTAACGCCCTGAAGTTCTTTATTCGAAAACCTTCTATTTTTGCCATTACTCGCCTCCCACCTTTCTTCTATAAACCGATCTCGCCTTTTCAAGAAACTGCTCTTTCGGGAATTCCGGGGACGGAATTCCGGGCGACGGAATTCCGGGGACAGTTACTTAATTCCAGGTAAAGTTGCATCTGCCGAATTCCGGGGGATGCGGGGAATTCGGGATGAATTCCGGGGACGGATGAATTCCGGGGACAGTTACGTAACTCCATATCGAAGTTGCATCAGCCAACGCCTTTCCTGTCTTTTCATCTTTACTTTTGGGGTTTGGTCCAGGCTTCACTCGCCTCAACCTTCTCCCTAAACAGTTTTCAAGTTCCTCAATAAAATCTACAATCAATCGACTTCTCACGCTGTTTTTTCACACACCTTGCCCATCGCAACGGGCTGGTTTCATAAATTTACTTGCCTTCCAGCGGGGTTAGCTGAGCCACGCCGTGACATCGTCCGGGCCGGGCAGACCTCCCGCGTGCACCACGCGACCATCCACCACCACACCCGGCGTCGACATCACCCCATAACCCAGTATCACCGCCATATCCGTCACCTTTTCCAACCGAATCGCCACCCCCATACGCTCGGCCTGGGCAGTGATAATCCGGGCGGTGGTCTCGCAGTTTTTGCACCCTGAACCCAAAACCTTGATCTCCTTCATGACTCTTCTCCCTCTGCCCGTATCAGGCAAACCATGCGTTAAAGAGATACCCCACCACCACAAAAGCGACGAACAACCACGCCACAAAAATCGCAATAAGGGGCAGTTTAATCACCTTGCGCAAAATAATCATCTCTGGCAGAGAGATGGCCGCCACGCTCATCATCAAAGCCAATGCCGTACCAATGGGCACACCCTTGGCCAGCAGCGCCTCCGCCACCGGAATCACACCCGTCGCGTTGGAGTAGAGGGGAATGCCCGCCAAAACCGCCACAGGCACCGCCCAAGGGTTATCCGCCCCGGCATATTGCAGAAAAAAATGCTCCGGCACAAAGCCGTGCAGCAGCGCCCCAACACCAATGCCCCCCAGCACATAGGGCCAAATGCGCCCGACAATCTCCCGTACCTGCCCCGCTGCATACCGCAGCCGACCGCGCCAAGTGGCGTCTACCTCCGGCAGCGCCGCCTGCCCCATGCGGATCTGCCAAACATACGCCTCCACATGGTGCTCCAGCTTTAGAGCCGCTATCACCAACCCCCCCGCCAACCCCACCACCAGACCCGTAACCACATAGGCAGCCGCCATTTTCCAACCCATGGTGGAAGCCAGCATCAGCACAGCTACCTCATTAATCATGGGGGAGGTGATCAGGAAGGCCATGGTCACTCCCAAGGGAATGCCCGCCTCCAAAAAACCAATAAACAGGGGCACCGAAGAGCATGAACAAAACGGCGTAACCGCACCCAGCGCCACCGCCAGAGGGTACGACCGCCAAGGGGATTGCCCGCCAATCATTCGCCTTGCCCGCTCCGCCGAAACCAGCGACCGGAAAAAACCCAGTAAAAAAACAATGACAATCAATAGAAAAAAAATCTTGGCCACATCCTCAATAAAAAAATGCAGGGCACTGGCGGCGCGGGTCGTCGCATCCATGCCCAACAAACCAAAGACCAGCGCGTCAGCCAATTCAGTAAACCAGTAGAACATGGGTCGTATCTTCCTTAGTTTATGGGCATGCCGCCGGATTGTCACCACCACCTTGTGCCAAGCGTGTTCCTGGGGGCCGCAACTCCAGGGGAGAGTAGCACGATCATTGATTGTACCAATGAAGCCGCGATTCTGTCATCACGCCCACCGATTATGCGCTTTACTTGGCGCGTGCCGTACCCTCACCCATCGCAACCATCCACTGGCCAAAAGCAGGCCGTTTTCAAGGAAAAGAATAAAAAAAAGCCGGGCTGAAGAAACAGACCGGCCTCTGGGGTCGCCCATTCATAATGGTAGGCACCCGCCTATTCGTCGCACATACAAAGTGAGTTTGTTCAAGGGATCTCACGGGTACCATTTTACCCCTGCATCCCTCAAGGAGCAATGGTTCTCCGTATGATACCCGCGCCAACAAACAAAAATCCTCCCCCTCCTGACAGAGCCAACCCGTGGTGGCACCTTACCCAGGACGCAAACCCCCGACCTAACCGCCCATTCTTGACCTTGAGCGACCAACCCTCCCGCTAAACCGGCTATGGCCCTGCATGACCCCAGCCTCTCCATCCATGACCCCAAACTCCGCGCATTTTAGCGTCTCCATGCATCTGGCAATAAAGTTGCTTGGCAAACGGTTCCAGCACCTATAACCGCCATCATGTTGGCTGGCGGCAACCCAACCACCGCTTGTTGCTATAGAAAGGAAAAGGATGCCCATTGGTGTTGACACCTTGCTGGTTATGCCCCCTTGTGGTGAGATAACCCCACCGCCGCCGCCCCATACGGAGCGTGCCCGGCCTTGCGCAACCCTGACTCGGTATCCTTGAGATCCTCATCGTGACTATGAAAACGACCCTGATTGTTACCTCCATCCATGCGCCCAACCCGGTCATGCACGCCCTAGCCCAAGGGTGTCAAGCGGCAGGCTACGACTTTATCCTGGCCGGCGACAGCAAATCCCCCGACTCTTTTGCCCTGGATGGCTGCCACTTTCTCAGCTTGGAACAGCAGCGTCAGAGTGGTTTTCGGCTGGGCCTCTCTTCGCCCATCAAACACTATGCCCGCAAAAATATCGCCTACCTCCAGGCCATCGCCCAAGGCACCCAGTGCATCTTGGAAACCGATGACGATAACTGGCCCCGCGCCGCTTTTTTTGCGCCGCGCTCGCGTATGGTCGAAACCGTCACCGTGCAACAGCCCGGCTGGTTGAACGTCTACGGCCTGTTTTTACAGCCCGACGATCATGCCCTGCCCCTTTGGCCCCGTGGTCTGCCCCTGGATGCCGTGCGTCAAAGCCTGCCCCCCCTAACGGCCATGCAGTCGGTGGATTGCCCCATTCAACAGGGCTTGGCCGACGAAAACCCCGATGTGGACGCCATCTATCGCCTCACCCTACCGCTGCCGCGCAACTTTATCGCCGACCGCCAAATCGCCTTGGGTGAGGGGGTCTGGTCCCCCTTTAATAGCCAAAACACCCTGTGGTGGCGGGATGCCTTTCCCCTGCTCTATCTACCGGCCACCTGTTCGTTTCGCATGACCGATATCTGGCGTAGCTTTGTGGCGCAGCGGCTGGCCTGGAGCTGTGGCTGGCGGGTACTCTTCTTTAGCCCCACCGTTTGGCAAGAGCGCAATGAACACGATTTAAATCGGGATTTTCAAGACGAGGTGCCCGGCTATCTGCACAATGCCGCCATTGCCGCAGGGCTTGCCCAGCTTAACCTGCCCACCGGCACCGCCCATCTGCTGGATAATTTGCACACCTGTTATGCGTGGTTGGTGGAGCAAGGCCATATGCAGCCACTTGAATTAAGCCTGTTGCAAGATTGGATTTTTGACCTGACCCAGTGCGGCTGGAAGGCACCATGAACGCCACCCCAACCATCACACTCTGTCTACTCACCTTCAATGAGTTGGAGGGGTGTCGGCATGACCTGCCCCATCTGCCGCTGGACCACTTTGATGCAGTCTATGCCCTGGACGGTGGGTCCCGCGATGGCACCGATACCTTTTTGCGGGAGCAAGGCATCACCGTACACACCCAGCAAAAGGCGGGCTATAACGCGGCCTATCTGGAGGCGTTTGCCCATTGCCAAACCGATGTGCTGGTGCTGTTCCACCCCAAGGGCTGCATTGATCCCCAATCGGTTTTAAACTTTAAACCCCTGTTTCAGGCGGGCAACGATCTGGTCATTGCCAGCCGTTTAGGGCCGGGGGCCCATAATGAGGAGGATGAGCAGTTGCTCAAACCCCGCAAATGGTTTGTGCAGGGTATCTCGATCCTCGCGGCGCTGCTCTGGCGCCGGGACCGGGGTCCCCACTTATGGGATGTACTGCACGGCATGCGCGGCATGCGGGTGGCGGCTTTTCATGCCATTGCCCCCCGTGATCATGGTCTCTCCATTGATCTAGAGATGGTGGTGCGCAGCTACCGCCTTAAGCTTAAACGGGCCGCGTTCCCCGTGCATGAGCGCACCCGTCTGGCCGGTCAAACCCACTTTAAAGCGCTGCCCACCGGTTGGAAGCTGCTTAAATATATGGCCAGTGAGCTGTGCCGTCCCAAAACCGAGCCCCGCTAAGCACGCGCTATGACGACCGCCATAGCTGCCAGCCCTCCTGCACACGGATATAAGCGAGCAGCGCCACCACCCCCGGTAGAAAAATGGCGGTATTTTGTAGATAGCGCTCAATGGGGGGGGCGGTGAGGATCACCAACAGCGTGGCCATGCCCGCATAGAGCAGCCCCACCACCACAACCACCGAGATCTCCCACATGGCCTGTGCATCCCGCGCCGCAACGATGGGCTTGCCACGCCAAACCCGCATCCCCCGCAGCGTGTGGTAAAAGAGCACCGCCAACAGCCATAACAGCCCCGTCAGTTGCAGGTTAAAATCCCGTCGCAGCAACACCCCCAAGGCATCCCCCGCCGCCGCCATGATCCATTTGGCATAGTAGGAAAAACGCAGCCGCAAGACCTGAACAGCCAATTGTTGCAAGGATTGATCGGCCATAACATGGTTGCCGTTGTGCATGCGGCGGGCATGGGCAAGCACGGTATTGTGGTAGTTGTTCCAGTCATACTGCCGATACCACTCCCCATAGCGAATCCACCCTAGGGTGCTGAAAGGGACCTCCATGCCATCCTTTTCCCGGTCATCCACAATGGTTTGGGCCAGTGGCCGCACCTCTTCACGAATCTGCGGCAGCAGGTCTGGGGTGATCAAAGAGCCCGCGATGCCGATTAAGGGAATGCCGGTTGCGGCAACCAAGCCAAAGTGCCCCACCAGCAGCAGACGCAGGGTGAAAAAGCCCAACAGAGGCACAAAACCCGCCGCACTCAAGCGCCCCAGCATGGACCAAAACCCCATGGCTCCATCGCTCCGTAGGCGCGCCGGACGCATGCCATACAGCAGCCCCCCCACCAAAACCAACATAGGCACCAGCACCTGATTGGCAGGCCGCACCTGAAAAGCCACAAATACCGCCACCGCCAAAGCCACCCCATAACCCCATTGCCATGGCCGGGCAATGTAGAGCAGCAACAGCGCCACCACCACCACCACCAGGGTGGCCCCCAAGGCGTCTGACAGCAGAGCGTGGCTAAAATAGCGAATAATATTGGCAAACAGCACCGGCAGCGTCACCACTAGGGCCGACCAGGGCCGCAATCCATAGACACATAGCCCATACCACAACAGCAGAGCGGCCAGCAGATGCAGAACATACTGCACCACCGGTACCGCCGCATAGGAGCCCGTCAGGGTTTTGAGCGCCCACGCAAAAGCGGGGTAGCCCATGGTGCGCACATGGGAGAGCGCCTCTATAAAAGTTTGCTTTTCCAGCAGCAGGTAGGAGTTGCTATCCGGATAGTGTTTCACCGACCATTCTGGCAGGTTGAGCCACAGATAGACCAGCCCCAGCACCAGCAGGAACAGGGCGGGTAGCCAGCGCAACAGGGAGACCGAGGGGGAAGAACCATGCATACCGGGTAAGCTCTCTTTAGGGGTTCAGCAAACGGGCGCTCTAGGGATCGCTGCAAACAAGGGGCAGCATAGCGCACCTAACCAGTCTGAGCCAGGCACAGCTTGCGAGGGAGGCTCTCCCCACTTATTCATGCAGTGCCGCAGCCTCGGCACGGATACGCGCCCGGTTCAAGGTCAACCACTGTAGCGCCAAAATAGGCGGACCCCCATCCATACGGCCATCGGCCACCATGGCTAGCGCCTCGTCATAGGTGACACGCAAGGTCTGGATATCCTCTTGCTCATGCTCCAACCCACCCCCCAATGCGACAGGATGCTCGGCATCAATGATCGTTAAAAAGAGGTGAATGCGCTCGCTGACAAACCCAGGATTGACCAAAAAGGTCATCACCGGCTCTACGCTGATGGCTTGGTAGCCGGTCTCTTCCAGCAGCTCCCGGCGGGCAGTCTGCATGGGGTCGCTCTCTTGGTCGCACAGACCGGCGGGAAACTCCAACGCCCAGCCTCGGCTGGAGTCCTCCATATAGGCACCGATGCGAAATTGGCGGACCAAAATCAGCTCATCCCGCCGCGGATCATAGGGGATCATCACCGCCGCAGGGGGACGCTTGACACACTCCAAGGGGTGGGGGCCACTGCGCCCGCCGTCGCTACGCTGGTAGTCCACAACCGCGCGTACCACCTTTAAAAAGCCGCTGCTCAGAGGCTCCAATGTAAGCAGTTTGACCATGGCATTTTTACCCCTTCTGCATCCCGCATTTTTATTGCAATGGAACATCCTCTGCGCCACAATACGGCCCATGAACGCCATCCTTGAAAATACACTTATGACACCGGATCAAATTCACCAGGCCATCACGGAGCTGGCGGAGACTATCCTCCCATCCATCAGCGATCCAACGCAATGGTGCGTGGTGGGTATTCGCCGGGGCGGCGCTGTGATTGCACAGCAGCTGCGCGACTCGCTGAGCGCAAGCTTGCAGGTTAAGCTGCCCATCGGTTTTCTGGATATTACTTTCTATCGGGATGACCTAAGCACCATTGGCCCCCACCCCACCGTGGGCGCTACCGATCTGGGGCTGCTGGATGTGGAGCATGCACGGGTGATTTTGGTCGATGATATTCTCTACTCCGGTCGCACCGTGCGGGCTGGATTGGACGCGCTGTTTGCCTTTGGTCGCCCAGAGTTGGTTAAGTTAGCCGTGTTGGTGGATCGTGGACACCGTCAATTGCCCATTCAACCCGACTTTTGTGCCAGACAGGTCCCCACCGAGCTGCATGATAACTTGAAAGTGGTCACCCATGCAGATCAGCGCCTGAGCTTGGTCCATACACGCGCCTTACCATGAAAAACCCAAGGGCAGGTTTGCCCTACCTATGCATATTTAAGGAGTGACGATGGACCCGGAACAGAACGCCTGGACCCGCCGCCATATGCTTGGCATGGATGGTTTGGCCCGTCACGAAATCGGTGCCATTTTGGATTCTGCCCAGGCTTTTCGCGATGTCAATTATCGTGAGATCAAAAAGGTCCCCACCCTGCGTGGCAAGACCGTGATCAATCTCTTTTACGAAAACTCCACCCGCACCCGTACCTCTTTTGAACTGGCCGGTAAACGCATGAGCGCCGATGTGATCAACATCTCCGCTTCCAGTAGCTCCGCCGCCAAAGGGGAGACCCTGCTCGATACCGTGGCCACCCTACAGGCCATGCGTCCCGATGTGGTGGTGCTGCGTCATGGGGATTCTGGTGCCCCCCACTTTTTGGCCCGCCATCTGGATGCCGGTATCATCAACGCCGGTGATGGTCAGCACGAGCACCCCACCCAATCACTGCTGGATCTGCTCACCATTCAAGACCACCTGGAAGAGATGGGCAAAAGCAGCTTTGAAGGGATGAACGTTGCCATCTGTGGCGATGTCCTACATAGCCGGGTGGCCCGCTCCAACGCCTTTGCCTTGCGCACCCTGGGTGCCAATGTGCGTTTTGTTGGCCCCCCAACCCTTATGCCCTCTGAAGCGACCAAGGTGTTTGGCGTTACGGTCCACCATAATATGGAAGAGGGGCTGCGGGGGGTGGATGTGATCATTATGCTGCGTCTGCAACTGGAACGCATGACCTCGGCCTATCTGCCCAGTGTACGCGAATATTTCGCTTATTGGGGCCTGACCCGTGGTCGCTTGGAGCTCACCCAGCCCCACGCCCTGGTGATGCATCCTGGCCCCATCAACCGGGGTGTGGAGATTGCCTCGGATGTGGCGGACAATCCCAACCGTTCGGTTATTTTGGAGCAGGTTGCCAACGGTTTGGCGGTGCGTATGGCGGTGCTTTACCATCTTTGCACCGGTGCCGCCCGTAACTCAGCGCAGCTAGGAGAGTCGCTATGATGCGCACGGAATCCCTGTTTATCCGTGGGGCTCGGGTGGTGGATCCGGCCAACGAGCGGGATGAGATCGCCGATATTCTCATCGTGGATGGGGTGATTCGTGAAATCGGCAAGCTGGATGCCCCGGCCCACGTGCCGGTCATTGAGGCCGATGGTCTGATCGCCGCCCCGGGTCTGGTGGATATGCATGTTCACCTGCGGGAGCCCGGCTATGAGTATAAGGAGACCATTGCCGGCGGCACCCGTGCCGCAGCGGCGGGCGGCGTGACCTCGGTGGCTGCCATGCCCAACACCAAACCGGTCAATGATGATCCCAGTGTCACCGGTTATATGCTGGATAAAGCACGGGTCGCGGGTTTTGCCAACCTGTTCCCCATTGGGGCGGTCTCCAAGGGGTTGCAGGGTAAAGAGATTACCGAGATGGGCCTGCTACAGGCGGCGGGTTGTGTGGCCTTTTCCGATGACGGCCTGCCCATTATGAACAGCGGTTTGATGCGCCGTGCCCTCGACTACTCCCGCGCCTTTGGTGGCTTGATCATCCAACATGCCGAGGATAGCGGTCTGGTGGGGTGTGGCTGCATGAATGAGGGGGAGGTTGCCACCCGCTTGGGACTATCGGGCATCTGCAACGCGGCAGAGGATATTTTGGTGGAGCGGGATATCCGCTTGGTGGAGCTGACCGGTGGCCGCTACCATGTGGCGCACATCTCCAGCGCCGGTGCGGTAGCCTCGGTGGCTAAAGCGCGGGAGAAGGGTCTGCGGGTCAGTTGTGAGGCCGCGCCCCACCATTTGGTGTTGAACGATACCCATGTAGGCAACTACGATACCAATGCCAAAATGGCCCCACCCCTGCGTAACCAGCGAGATGTCAATGCCATCCAAGAGGCGTTGGCGCGTGGGGTTATCAGCGTCATTGCCACCGACCACGCCCCCCATGAGGAAGATAGCAAGCGGGTCCCCTTCTGCCAAGCCGCCAATGGCGTGGTGGGGTTGGAGACCCTCTTGCCCATCACCCTGGAGTTGGTGGAAGCTGGGGTGCTACCCTTGGCTAAAGCTCTGGCGGCTATTAGCTGCAACCCTGCCCGCCTGCTGGGCATGCCGCGCGGCACATTGAGCCTGAACGCCGTGGGCGATGTGGTGCTGTTCGACCCCCAGCAAAGCTGGACGGTGGATGCACTGGCGCTGCATGGCAGCAGCAAAAATACCGCATTTGCAGGTCGCCAAGTTAAAGGACGGGTTAAATATACGATCCTAGCTGGCCGAATTGTCCATCAAGAGGCTTGACCCATCGGATCATCCCAGACATAGTGTCTGGGATGTCTTTTTATCGTACATCTCTCTATAAAAACGTTACCTGCGCACGTCACTTGTGGATTTTTTGGGGGTCTACCGCCTGCAAATACCCCTTGGACGTGTATTTTAAGTATAACCCCAGCCAAACGGATCGCCACCATGGGGCAAAACTATCGGTACGGTGACTACCAGCGCGAAGCGACGATTGAACGTAATGAGATCAGTTACAACAATCTGACCCCCAAGCTGGAACGTGATGAACAGGGTCACTATAAACCCTACTCTCCTCCACCTGTGAAGCTCCGCTCTGTGGATGTCTTCAAACTGCTCAAGCCTTACATATCCGTACGTTTTATGGATCAGCTCAAGGCTGTGGTCCCCTTGGCCATCTATCTGGCCTTGTTTCAATTTTTTGTGCTGCGCCAATTGGTACAAGACTCCTTCTCCATCACGGCGGGCCTCTTTGCGGTTTGTCTTGGTCTGATGTTTTTTATGGAGGGGCTAAAATTGGGCTTGATGCCCTTTGGTGAGGTGATCGGTAATACCCTGCCGAAAAAATCCCCCTTGCCGGTGGTGCTGCTCATCGCCTTTTTGCTGGGGATTGGCGTAACCTTTGCCGAACCGGCCATCGGCGCGTTGAAACAGGCGGGACAGATTGTTTCGGTAGAACGGGCCCCCTATCTCTACACCCTGCTCAATGACTGGTCCGGCGTATTGGTGCTGGTGGTGGGTGGAGGCGTGGGCTTGGCCGCCATTTTGGGAACCTTGCGTTTTCTCTATGGCTGGAGCTTGAAACCCATGGTCTATCTCTCCTTGGCACCAGCCTTGGCACTGACCATGTACGCCTCTGGCAACCCTGAATTAACCAAAATTTTAGGTCTGGCGTGGGACTGCGGTGCCGTAACCACCGGTCCGGTGACGGTGCCACTGGTGCTCTCGCTGGGGATTGGCATCGCGGCGGCGGCGGGTAAAGGGGATTCGGGGTTGTCGGGCTTCGGCATTGTGACCTTGGCCTCCATCTTTCCCATTATCGGTGTGTTGATTCTTTCCCTGGTGGTGGCCAATACCGTTACCCCCGAAGAGATTATTGCAGCGGCTAAGATAGCCTCTGCGGCGGCTCCTGTGGGTCCAGCCCCCTGGTATGAAAGCTCCCCTGGGGTTGAGGTTATCCTGGGTATCCGGGCCATTTTACCGCTGGTGCTGTTCCTCTATCTGGTGCTGCGTTATCTGCTCAAGGAGCAGGTTAAAAATGCCGGTGAAATCACCTATGGCATCACCTTAACCATCGTGGGCATGTGCGTATTTAACCTGGGTCTGACCTATGGTCTGTCGGCGCTGGGCGAGCAGTCTGGTTCGCTGGTACCCGCCTCCTTCATTGAGATTAAGATTGCGGCAGCAGGCATGTATACAGCCTATGGCCCTATCTATAGCGCCATTGTGGGCATGATCCTCTCCTTGGGTTTTGCCTGGGTACTGGGCTTTGGCGCGACCTTGGCCGAGCCCGCCCTGAACGCCCTTGGCGCAACCGTGGAAAACCTGACCAATGGTGTCTTTAAAAAACAGACCCTGATGATTGCGGTCTCAATTGGGGTCGCCTTTGGTCTGGCCATTGGTCTGGCTAAGTTAATCTTTGAACTCCCTTTGCAGTGGTTGTTGATCCCTAGTTATGCCCTGGGTATCATCCTGACCTACTTCTCGACCGAAGAGTTTGTCAACGTCGCTTGGGACAGCGCGGGCGTGACAACAGGTCCCATTACGGTACCTCTGGTGCTGGCGATGGGTCTGGGCTTTGGTAATGCCGTTGATGCGCTGGAAGGCTTTGGGATTCTCTCTATGGCCTCCATCTGTCCCATTCTCTCTGTGTTGATAACAGGTCTGTGGGTGCGCTATCGCGCGAAAACCCAGGCCAAAGCAGCCACCCATGCGGGTAGTGCATCTCCTGATAAAGAGGTCCAAACGATATGAGCGAACGTAATATTACCTATCTTACTGACGTCTCTCTCATCACCTGCATCGTACAACGTGGCTTGGGCGATGTGATCGTCAAAGCGGCCCGCGAAGCCGGTGCCCAGGGTGCAACCGTCTACTACGCCAAGGGTAGTGGTGTGCGGGAGCGTCTGGGTGCTCTGGGGGTAGCGGTCGAGGTGGAAAAAGAGGTGGTCAACCTGGTGGTCTCTAAGGAGCAGCAGGATTTGGTCTTTAACAGTGCCTATCTGGCGGGCAATCTGGACACCCCCGGTATGGGGTTCATGTATGTTACCCCCCTGGAGAAGGCCGCTACCTATATTCCCCACGAGGTTATTCAACGCCTGCAACAGGCCAGCTAAGGGGGTGCCAGCATGTCGGAAACTCAGCTGGTAGAAAACAAGTTGATCACCGCTTATCTCCCGGATGATGGCAGTGATAAAGAGGTACTTAAAGCGCTACATGGCAAGGGCATTTACACCGCCAACTCGGTGGGTTTGCGCGGTATTTCCATGTTGCGCCCAGCCAAGGGCAAAGCGGGACGTCTGCCGGAGTCTGAAGCCGTTAAAATGGTCACGGTCATGGTGGCGGGTGAAGAGGCCGACGAGATGTTTGAGTTTATCTTTGACAAGGGCCATGTGGGGCGTCAAGGGGGGGGGTTTATGTTTGTCAGCACCCTGAGTGCGGCGACCCTCTTTACCCTGCCTGAGGATGTGCAAGCCGAACATTAAGCTGGCAGAGTGGTTACATTGAGAAGGGGTGGACTCTATGGGTCCACCCTTTTTTATGGCTCTCTCGCCGGACACAAGTTCACTTCTTGTTCGCACTGGCGGACGGATGCCGATAGAATAAGCACCTTAGGCTCTATGGATATAACCGTGGCCTTGGTATGCCCTTAAAGCCCTAACATGGATCTTTTTGTGAGGTTGTTTAATGTCCCAAGCCATGCGTCCCAAACTTTGTCGTGAAACTGCACAGGTGGTGTTTAACCGGGCGCTGCCGGGGGATCAATATGTGATTCGCCTGCGGGCCCCTGGATTGGCGCAAGGTTGCCGTCCTGGTCATTTTGCCCAGGTGGATTGTGGTCCCACCACCACCTTGCCCCGCCCTCTCTCTATTTTGGATGCAGATGCGGCAGCGGGTACGGTGGATATTTTCTACAAGGTGGTGGGGCGCGGTACAGAGCTCATGGCCCAGTGGCAGGCGGGTGCAGAGGTGACGTTAATGGGGCCAGTTGGCCGTACCTTTACCCTGATTGATGCGCCTAAACGGGCGGTGTTGATTGGGGGGGGCGTGGGGGCCGCGCCGGTGGATTTTTTGGCCCGTACGCTGGCGGGACGTGGGGTTGAGTGTACTCTATTTTTGGGTATGGAGAGTGAGAGCCCCTTTGTTTTGGAGCAAGCTAAGCAGCCGCTACCGGGTGTTGAGAGGTCGATTATTCTGGCACTAGCACCCCTGCAAGGGGCAGGGGTGCGCAGCCGCATGGCGGCATTGACGCCGCGTCAGGGTTGGTTTACGGGCTATGTCACGGATCTGGCGGCGGCCTATTTAGCGGCATTAACGGACCAACAACGGGAGGAAACCGTTCTGTATACCTGTGGTCCGACCCCCATGATGGCGGCGGCCAATAGGGTCGCCAAACGGTTTGCTCTCTCGGGTCAGGCTTCCATGGAAGAGCATATGGCGTGTGGTTTTGGGGGATGTGCCGGCTGTGTGGCCCCCATTCGGGTCGGTGGGGCGTTGGGTTGGAACTATCGCCGGGTTTGTGTGGATGGGCCGGTCTTTGATTTGGATGAGATTGCGTGGGAGCAGATGGGTTATGCGCCTGCTCCGGTGCAGGCTTGTGGCTGTCCCTGAGCGGTCTTAACGGGGGGCTATCTCTGAGGGGGGGGGTGGATACCTCCCCCGCAATGCATCCATGCATGTGGCCAAACGGGGTTGATGCGGATGTAACCTGTTGGGGCTTTAGTCGAGGGTATGTTTTTTTAGGCGATAGAGCAGGGTATCGCGGGTTAAGCCCAACAGGCGTGCGGCCTTGGATTTATTACCTGTCGCGCGTTCCAGCGCCTGCTTGATGAGGCCACGCTCCACGGCGGTTAGGTCCACCCCTTGTGAGGGCAGGTCGAAGGGGGATCCGGAGGCGACCTCGGGCACCGTACCCCGCAGCTCGACGGGCAGTGCGGGCAGGTCAACCTCTTCGCCGCCGTGATAGATGACCATACGCGTACAAAAATTGAGCAGTTCGCGGATATTCCCGGGCCAGCGGTGGTTTTGGATTTGCTGGAGCGCTTTACTGGTAAAGCGTGGCGGTTTACGTTCAAAGCGGGCTGCGGCTTCCAGTAAAAAGTGATCCATGAGCAGGGGAATATCGCGGGGACGGTCCCTTAGGGGGGGCAGGGTTAAGGGTGCGATATTGAGGCGGTAGAAGAGATCTTCACGAAACAGACCCTCGCGCACCCGCTGTGCGAGGTCCACATTGGTGGCGGCGACGATACGGATATCCACCCGCACAGGTTGCGCTTGTCCGACCACTTGGCATTCACTATTTTCAAGCAGACGTAGGAGTTTTGCCTGTAGTGGCAGGCTTAATTCACCCACTTCGTCGAGAAACAGTGTCCCACCGGAGGAGGCGCGAACGCGCCCTTGGTGGGCATCGGTTGCGCCGGTGAAGGCGCCGCGCACGTGGCCAAACAGTTCTGATTCGGCGAGGTTATCTTGCAGGGCGGCGCAGTTAACGGGAACCCAGGGACCTTTATTTCGGCGACTTTCTGCGTGCACCAGGTGTCCGATGCGCTCTTTGCCGGTACCGCTTTCGCCGGTTATGAGCACGGTTACATTGGTTTGGGCCACGAGGGTAGCGGCACGCATGACAGATTCCATCTCCGGGGTACGGGTTAGAATCTCCTGTTTGGGGTCGTGAGGGGTCATGGGTTTACGTCATTTCCGTTTGGGCATAGGAATGGGACTGTGGGGCTATTTTCCCTGACCTGGGTTCTTGAAACAATGTTTTTTCAAGTGTTAAGCTGTGTGGTATCCCTTATTGAGTGGGTGATATGGCGATATCTTATTTTTTGTGTTGATTGTAACTAACCGATATATAAAGCGTATTGACATGGCATTAAGGTTGCCATAGTGGGTTTTAGCCTACTTATTTCTGTGTTATTGGGGATAGGTCGTGATGGGGGCGGTGTGGGTACCCACGACGGTTTGTTCTATTAAACCTGTGAAAACCCAAGGCTCACACCGTTTCCGGCCCGCAGGGGGAGATTTTCCTCTGCGGGTTTTACTTTTGATCTTTTGGGCTCGCCCTTCGCTAAGGGAGCTAAGCGGCCTCTTTTTGCCGCTTAGCAACCAGCGAGCCACCCTTTTAATCCCCTATTGGGGCTCCCTTGCGTCTTTTTCCAAGGAAGCCCCAATAGGGGATGCCAAATGCCCCTGCGGGGTTTCGGTCCGGGCTGTGGTTGGAAAATGGAGAGGTTCACCCCCCAGCCACTCTGTGTCCAAGCGCGGTTTCCACCCCAGCCATTTAGGGCCCAACCGCCCGCCACGCTGGCGCGTGACATCGCTACCCTACGCCCCGTACCGCACTCCTACAAAACCCGTGCTCTCTTAAAAAAACCCTGCGCCCTTGTCCAACCGGTACGGGGCTAAAAAAGATCAACCGATTAAAAAAATCAACCGATCTCAGGGCTTCGCCCCGAACCCCACTGGGCGCCGCCCAGACCCGCTGGGTGGGCAAGCAGAGCTTCCCCCCAGACCCCCCAATCCCTTTTAATAATGAAACGCCCTGGATCTATACATTCAGGATCACTCGAATATCCCCTCTGCCACATCGGCCCGTACACCGTTTGCCCACCAACCCCCGTGCGCCAAATGACACAGCCTCAAAACTCCGACGCCTCCACCTGCTGAAACGCCGCACTAATATGACGCCCCACCATCTCATCAAAATCAACCCAATCGTGATAAACCGACAAAGCCTCCACCACGCGCGGCTTCATCGCATGAGGCGTATCTAGGGTACCCTCATCATACAAAACCTTAACCGTGTCATACAGCGTCCGTAAATAGGTGCGATAAACCGCAATAAGCCCAACCCCCCCCGTCGCACCATGCCCAGGAACCACAACCTCCACCGGCCTCTCCAACGCCCGATCACACGCCGCAATACCACCCTTAAATGTACCATCATCCAACCGACCAAACCGCTCGGAGGTCACATTGTCCCCCGTAAACAATAACCTCTGGCTCGGTAAATAGATCATCATGTCCGTGCCACTGTGCGCCTTGGGCGGTGCCAAAATCTCCATGCGCACACCACCAAGCGTTAAAACCGTATCATCCCCCACCGGAACCGTCGGTATCACCGCCTGTGTGCCCTGCGTAAACCCCTCCGTCGCCTTAACCATATACTCTAACCAACGCTCCGCCTGACTGCCCAACGCCTCCTCAATCATAGCCGGATGCGCCAATATCTGTACCCCAGCATACCCCTCCACAATGCCATGATTACCCAACCAATGATCCCCATGCACATGCGTATTCAATACATGCGTAACCGGCTTCTCCGTCACCGTGCGAATCTGCTCCACCACCATCCGCCCCGCCTGCACACTCGAACCCGGATCAATAACCACAACCCCCGTCTGCGTAATAATAAAAGCAGGATTGTTCATAAAACCCTGGTTCGCTACCGATGGCACCCCCAACGGACCATGCATCACATAAACCCCATCCGCCACCTGTACCGGCGGATACGCACGCACCTTCTCCCCTGCATGCAAAGGTAACATAATGAAATATAACAAACAAAATATCAATCGCCCACGCATATCGCTCTCACACCCAAGAAAAGTTGTGAACCCTCCAGAAAAACCCACATCCCACACATAAACACTTTACCCCCCTATGTGCCCCATGCCTATCCGGTAAAAGCCTGACAGAGACAATAAACCCCCGCTAAGACCAATAGGATCTATGGCACATCCTGTGCTAACCTTACATTCGGGTTATAATCATCGGTTAAGTCATCTTTTGGAGCCCTGCCCACCATGAACCAGCGTAACCATTTCCGCCTTCACGACCCCTCAATCCCCACCTACGTGCGGCGCCTGATCCCCTCGAAACGGGCCACCACCCTCAAACGCGGAGAGGGCGGCGCCCTGGAAGGCAAATGGCAAAAAGTCACCCTGTGGGACCTAAGCGCCGGTGGATACTCCTTCGTCTTTCCCGAAGAGAGCCTGCGCCCCGGTGATAAAATGGAAGTGCGTATCGCCATCGCCCAGGTGGAAGAAGTCCCCCCCATGCAGATGCGCTCCATGATCGTCGGCGGACGCAACCACGATAAATTTGGGGCCTACCGCTACTTCTGCAAATTTGACAGCATGCGCCCCAACGAAGCAGAAACCCTGGCCCGCCATATCCAAAACCGCCAGCGCCTGCAACTCATGGAGGAGAGCCAGAAAAACTGGGAAGAGGATGCCGAATGGGAAGCCCAAGCCAACGCCTGGGACGAACAAGCCCTAACTCCCGAAGGAACCGACGATCAACAGACCGACGAAAACGCAAAACCCAAAAAAAAACGCGCCTTCCGCTTTGGCCAAGCCCTGCCCACCGTAGCCATGGAAAAAACAGAGGATGCCCCCGCACAACCACCGCCCAAAAAAGATCGTGCCTTCGACCGGGTTGATGAAGTGATCCCCTTCGTCTGGCGTAAAATCACCCCAGCAGAGTATGCCGAGGCCGAAACCCTGTTCCAAGCCGGTCAACCGCTGCCTCAAGCCTTCAAAAGCGGCTACCAGCCCATCAATGTAGACCCGCTCAAACGCTGCTGGGCCGTTATTCAAGTCCAAAGTCCCGGTGCCGCCATGAATCTACAAAAACTGTGGCAACGCATCGATAGCCTCTGCGCCCAAGTCTCCGCCAATAAAAAGGTCAACCTGTTTGTGCCCCTGCGCGACCAACTGGTGAAAACCACCAACCTGTTGGTCAACCATAACATGGTCAGCGCCGCCCAAACCGAAACCCTGGATCGCATCGAAACCATCTTGGCCGATGTGGTCTCTGACCATGGCCGCGCCACCGCCGAAAGCCGTAAACAGCGCCGCGAACTGGTTAAACGGGTGCGTGACGATGTACGCAACCTAAAACGCAGCGGTACCAGCCAATCCGATGGTATTCCCGAGCTGTTTGAACGCCTGACCGATGTGATCGACAAAATCAATATCTTCGGTTACGACCACGTGTTTGGCCACGCCCCCCAAGATCTCAACCTCAGCGGCGGCGGCATCGCCTTTGTCGAAGAGGCCAGCAAAAGCGCCAGTCAAAGCCTGCTCAAACGCTCCGATAAAGAAGAGGGGGGCAGCGAAATAGTCTCCCTCAAACGTGGAGATTGCGTGGTGGTACGGGTGGGACTGCACGCCGATCCCTGGCGTTGGGTATTCGCCTACGGCAAAATTGTCATGGTCAAATCCCTCTCCCGCCGCGCCAGCGCCCAAATGGATAAAGATGGCGGCATCCTGCCCCCCCGTCGGGTGGCCGTGGAGTTTACCCTCATCGGTAAAGAGGATGTCCAAGCCCTGATCGCCGCCACCCACAGCAAACAGCTCGATGAACGCCGCAAGGCCTACGCCGAGGATGACCAAATTTACTAAGCCACCACGGCGCCCGAGCCATGCAACGACCCGGTCGCTTGTCGCCATTTTTACCCCATTCGCCTACGGCCCCCTATCTTGCCCCTGAGAACAACCATCGCTGCGATAAAAAAGCCAGGACCCCACTAATAAGGTCCTGGCTTTTTCTGTTTGACCAGCGGATCGGCAAAACCTATAAGGTTTTTGCAACCTTACGGGCCTTTTCAATGGTCAGGTCAATAATGGCCTCATCATGGGCAATGGAGACAAAACCGGCTTCGTAGGGGCTGGGTGCAAAGTATACCCCCTCTTCCAACATGCAATGGAACCAATCCTTGAATCGGTTATGATCGTTCTTGGCCGCATCAGCAAAGTTGTAAACCTCGCGGGCATCGGTAAAAAACAGACCAAACATCGAACCAATATGGTAGCTCACATGGGGAATGCCCGCCTCATCCAGCGCCTTGCCAATGCCCACCGTCAAACGCTGGGTGCGGCTGGTTAAGGTCTCATAAAAACCAGGCTGAGAGATCGCCTCCAACGTGGCCAAACCCGCCGCCGTGGCCAAAGGATTGCCCGATAACGTGCCCGCTTGATAGACCGGACCTGCTGGCGAAACCTGATTCATCAACTCCATCTTACCACCATAAGCACCCACCGGCAGACCACCACCAATCACCTTGCCCAAACAGGTCAAATCTGGCGTAACATCGTAAAAACCCTGGGCACAGCGCAGATCCACCCGGAAACCGGTCATCACCTCATCAAAAATCAAGATCGTACCATATTTGGTGCAGATGTCCCGTAACCCTTTAAGATAGCCCGGCCTGGGCAGTACACAGCCCATGTTACCCGCCACCGGCTCCACAATCACCGCCGCGATCCCCTCAGGGTGCTGCGCAAAACATGCCTCCACCGCCGCCAGATCGTTGAAGGGAACCGTTAGGGTATCCTTAGCCGTGCCACGGGTCACACCTGGGGAGGAAGGCACCCCAAAGGTTGCTAGCCCCGAGCCCGCCGCAACCAGCAAACTGTCCGCATGACCGTGGTAACATCCATCAAACTTTAAAATGGCATCCCGACCCGTTGCAGCACGGGCCAGACGTAAGGCACTCATGGTCGCCTCGGTCCCCGAGTTGACCAAACGCACCATCTCAAGGGATGGCACCAATTCGATCAGCTTTTGCGCCAACAAAATCTCATTGCTGGTGGGCGCACCAAAAGAGCACCCACGCACAGCCGCCTGCTGGATGGCCGCCACCACCTCTTTGGGCGCATGCCCCAAAATCATAGGACCCCAAGAACCCACATAATCAATGTAGCTCTTGCCATCCTCGTCGGTCATCATGGCACCGGCGGCCTCACGGATAAATGGGGGGATGCCTCCCACCGATTTAAACGCCCGTACAGGGCTGTTCACCCCTCCGGGTATCAACCCTGCTGCCTGTTGAAATAGGCTTGCGGAACGACTCATGGTGCCTCCTCGTTGGTCCATCAATGGGGTCCTGATCTTCATTTTCTCTGCGGCTCAAACTAACACATCCATGGATATCAATGCAAAAATTGAAAAATACCCCACATTTTCATTAGTTTGTTTTATTGTCCTGACAAAAAGGCATTCATCCTTGGCATCCCTATCCCCCCCATGGTATACAGCTTACCCCAACTGTGGAAAATTTAAGCACGACAAAAAAATTGGTTTCCAGTGAACTAAAAAAAGCTTACCACGGTCCCATAGTCGGGTTTACGGATTTCTTGTATATGGTGTAAGATTCTGATAACTAGGACGTATATTTTATTTTCCACGCCCATTTAAGCAAGCTGCTTATGTCCCAAAAAAGCATCACTCTATCGTTGGAACACGTTGGTATAAAAGCGTCTTTTCCCGTGATTTAGGGTCCGGAAAAGCGTTATAATGGGCAACGATAATATAAAGACTTTGCAGGATGGGCTGCGACCTTTCGCTACATTTTGTTACTTAATATGCTAAGCTGATATTTTCTTTTGAACCTTTACCGTGCTGGACGGTCGATAGGTGGACTCAATAAAAAAAACCACGGGGAGATTTTGCTGTGACCATGACCAAAGCGGATATCGTGCAGACAGTGTATCAACGGCTTGGGCTTTCTAAGAAAGAGTCGGCGGACATTGTGGAATCGGTCTTCGAACTTATTAGGAATCAACTGGAAAACGGAGATCCGGTCAAAATATCCGGGTTTGGTAATTTCACCATGCGGGAGAAAAATCCCCGTCAGGGCCGTAACCCAAAAACCGGTGAAGAGGTGGAAATCTCTGCCCGTCGGGTGGTGACGTTTAAAGCCAGTCAGATCCTGCTGAACAAAGTCAATAATGGTAAGGGCTAACAGGTAGGCTTTCCGTCCTGCTTGGCAATATACCGTGGCGAAACAAGAAAACCGGCTGATTAGGCCGGTTTTCTTTATGGCTGCATCCCACTAGCTATTACGCATAGAGCGTACCCAGACGTAGCGAGATCATGCTCTGTTCCAGCGCCTCACGCTCGATACGAGCATCCCAGCGGCCGGGCATGTTGTCCAGTGTATCAGCCACCAGAGTATCAATGGCATCGGTCACACGTTCCACACTGGCCGAGATCGTCACTTGATCTCTAACCGGGGCGGCGGTACGCCCTGACGGGGCATCCGACACTTGTTGTACTCGGTTCTGTTGTGGCGCTGCGGGACGGCTTAAACGGTCGTAGACCCGGGCGCCATGAATGTCCATTGCATGAGTCATGGCCCTTTCCCCATTTCCCGTCGAGAGACCGCTTATCGTATCCGTCGGCATGTAAGCAGACTCTCGGTTACTCTCTATTTGATATTCTTATCGGCCTATCAACGGAGCCTTATAAGGGAAAAATAGGCCCACGCTCCATTATTATGGCCCGCGCCTGCGCTATGTTCGCCATAGGGTTTGGATAACCGGTACGTTTTAACGTGCCACGACGCGACCCGTGCCCTCAATAACCCGCATGCTGCGCGTAGCTGATCAAGGTGTAGCTGCCTGGAGCGGGCATATATCCAGAACCCACGACCATACTACCCATCAAACTGGTCACCATGCCCAAACTTAGCAGCAGAGCCAGCATGTTATCCCGCACCGCCCGTTTTAGGTAACCCCGTGGTAAACGAAATTTGTGCAAAAGGATACGATCAACCATATGATGCAGATTTCTGATTAAAGGATATTGACCCACGACCCACCTCCTTATGGATGGATTCCAGCGCTCAGCACCCTTGTTTTAAGGGCGTCTGTGGCATGTTGTAGTGCTGTTCAACCCCCCCTTGCCGCAATCGGATAAGGGAAAGGTATCAATAGCTCTACAAAGATTGTGCCAACAATGAGCTTAGGCCAGGGCAAGGCCATAACGGTAAGGGGGGCATGATGGTCAAATAAAAATCTAGGCGGGATCACCCCACCCAATCTGAACGGCATCACAAAAAAGTCAATCCAACTCTTGACCGCGACGCATAACCATACTGTGCCAAGCCGCATCGGAGGTCCGTTTCATCAACTCAACCGCCAAATCCCGGCGTTTTTTGCCGTCAATATCCAAAATGATATCGGCAGCTTTTTCATAGAAGGGCAGTCGGTGTTCCATCAAGGCTTTTAGGGATTGTGTGGTATCCAACTGGGGCCGGTTGGGATCTTCAGCCATGGCTTTGGTCTGAGCTTTTTGCACCAAGCGGTCCACATCCCCCCGCAGCCACACCACAATGCCGCTGCGCTTGAGGGCACCAACCTTGCGGCTGCTGTAGACCTCACTACCCTGGCTATCCAGATCCACAATCACACCACCACCACAGTCGATAATCACCCCCTGCATGCGGGCCGCGCGACGTACCACTTGGTACTCTAAATCCCGAAAATCGTGCCAGCCACGGGCGGCGTTCCGCACGATCTCTTCAATGGATTGCCCCTCCTGTTCATAGCTTATCAGGGCATCGGTAGAGAACACCGTGCGTTTGGTAAGCACCGACAAACGCCGGGAGAGGTTGGATTTACCCGAACCACGCATCCCAATCAGGCAGATATTCATGATTTCTCTTTCACAGGTGCAAAACCACCATAGTGGCGTATGGCCTTGATCGCCAGCAATACAGAGGGAGTACCATGCATACACAGATCAAAAATATCCAGGGGTTTTGTCAGTGTTCCTGCGGCCAACATCGTCAATTTCTGCCAAAGGTGGGGCTCCCCAAAGGGAACCGCGCCCAACATAATGGCCACCACGATCAGTACAAACCAATCCAAATCATCGATAAAGCGCCAGAGAAAAAACCGCTTTTCTGTTTCTTGCATGAGTCGATCTATCCGCAGGTAAGGGGGCTTATTGAACTTTTTCCGTGCCAGGATACTCTTTTTCTACCATGATGCCAGCACTTGGATGTTAAACCCCTTACACACCGATGAACAACCGTTCTGTGTGTTTTTTTGAAAGGAACACCCCTCATGGTCGAACGCTTGCCCGCTGATCCGTTTGAGCGTATTCAAGCCGGTCTTAAAATCAGTCTAGAGCGTCCCATGCTCTCTAACGAGCTGACCATGCCCGGCGTCAAGCGGGAAGATCCCGACTCCGTGCGCCCCTTAGAGGAGGAGTGGCAGGCCGCCCGTCAACGGATCGCCCAGTTTAATGCCCAGCGTAATTGGATGGGGGTGCTCAATACCCTGCTGGAGATGAGCAACAATGACCGTCATCCCGAAGCCTACTTGGCCCGCCTACAGGCCGCTTGGTTGGTGGTCAAACTGCCCCAAGCCCCGGTCTCCCACGTGGTCATCGTGCTCTATAATCTGCTGGCCTCCCTCGAGTCCGGACATCCCGCCGCTGGCCCCTTGGCGGCGCTGGCCAATCTTATGGCACTCCATCGCACACCAGACCATCCCGAACGGGAGTTGGCCCAGATGCAAGCCCAACAAATGTGGGACATGGCCGCCCATAACCTGGGTATTGAGCCGGGCTCGCATTTTGAATCCTGGATGGAACGCAACGGCCTAAACGACCCCAACAGCTTTGTTCCCCGCATTATGGGTATGCTGGAAAAGATGGAAAACCGCCCCTGGTGGATCGATAAAGAGGCCATCCAAGAAGATATGATGCAGCAAGCGTGAGCCTAGTCAATTTTTTAGCCTGTGCCTGTTAGGGCATGTTGACAGCGCTTTAGGAATCGGACATAGTGTGCTCACTTTTTCGGTGCGGGTGTCGTCTAGTGGTAGGGCCTAAGCTTCCCAAGCTTATGACGGGAGTTCGATTCTCCTCACCCGCTCCATCTTCTTATGTCGCTTCTTAGTGGTCCTGCAAAGATCGCGATCCGCCATAACAAAAGAGGCTCCTTCATTGCTGAAGAAGCCTCCCATACAACCCTCTCGACCATCCGCTATTAGGCTGTGCGACCAATCACCCGATTGTTAACCGCAACACTGGCACGATCATCGCGCATACGCTTAACACGGCGGTTCTCATTCATTAACTGCGCAGAGATGCGACCACGCTCCTGCAACAAACGCGCTTGGATGCTCGGCATGCGCCGCACCTGCTCATCCAAACGATCCCCCCACTTTTTGCGCTGTGCTTCTGGCCATGGCAGCTTGGCCGACTCTACAATCGCCGACTCCACCTGCTTCATCTCAAGCTCTAAGGTATGAATCTTTGCAGAATCCATCCCATCAGGAGCTTCTAAAGCATCCAAGATACGCTTTAACTCTCTGATATGGTGCTCCATAACCAGAACCCCCAACCCATCATTAACACTCAATTAAGCCATGGACGCCTACAACACCTGTGGACGCGACAGACGCGGCAGAGCCCCAGGCGCTTTTTGCTGAGGGCGTGGTGCCACAGGCTTGCTCGCCGTCACCGTATCTACCGGGTCTGTCGACGCACTGCCACCATTGGCCACCAAAGCCGCCATGCCACCCTGACGCTTAACCTGCGCCACCGCTTGGCGCCAACCATCCAACAGTACATTCAGGTGCTCGATCACTTCACTAATCGCACTCATGTCCCGGTTGATGTTGGCTTTGGTCAAACGATCCAACATGTAGTTGTACAGATCAAACAACTGCATGGCCAGATCGCCACCCTTTTCAAAATCAAGGGTGTTTTGCAGCTCACTGATAATCGCCATTGCCCGCTGCAACATCATTTTGTGTTCGGAAAGAGTACCAGCCGTATGCGCCTGAAGCGACTTCTCTAAAAATCGTATCGCCCCCTCATAAAGCAGGATCAACAGATCCTCCCGCGATGCGGTGTTGGCACGAGAACTTTTATAGCTGCGAAGACCGTATGACATGGTGATCTCACTCTACCTAACCGCCCAATGGGGCTAATGTTATCCGACTGGTAAGCGTTACAACGAACCGGCCTGTGGGATAAAAACACCCCTCATGGGACCATTACAGCATGGGCACAACACCCCGCCAAGCATCCAACAAAGTGCCTAACTGACCCACAACCTGCTTCACCGGGGCGGTTTCACCGGTGAGGTCCACCTCATTTAAGGTATCGATCATGAACTGATACAGACGATTGAGCTGGCTGGGAACATCACCCCCATGACGTGGATTAAGGGTGCGCTGAAACTCCTGGATAATCCGACGACCCCTGCCAAGGTTGGTACGAAACCCAACCATGTCGCCCGCTTGTCCAGCCTGAACAGCTTGCTCCAAAAACCGAATCGCCCCCTCGTACAGATCAATAAGTAAACCCAATTGATCTTGAGATGGCACCACCTGCTCCTGCTTAACCTGTATCGCTGCCATAATATATCGAACCTTTCCCTCGTTCGGTTTAACACTATCTTAACGAGGCCAACTTTTTTCTTTAGTTAACCCCTAACCACCCCATCCGAAGGGCGGCTTATGATAACCCAGCGAGTGCTGATGTCAGCGCAGATTGGGTTGATTGCATCTGCGACATAAGCTGTTCCAAGTTGGCATACTGCTTGGTCAAACGATCCCGCACCTTCTCCAAACGCGACTCCTCACGCTCAATGGATGTCGCCATACTGTCCAAACGCGCCTGCAAACCGCTGCTTTTGGCATCAAACGGATTGTCTGTATCGGTGGTCAAAGAGTAAACCAGGCTCTCCATACGATAGGAGAGTCCCTCATTACCCCCGGCGGTCTCGAAGGCCGTCTCGTCTGCCGATGACGGCTTAGAGGTGAAAATGCTGGCTATCTTGCTAAAACCATTGCTCATCGCCTCAGAAAAATCGGTGGAATCAATGGAGAGCAAACCAGAGCTTCGATCCGTCTTGATACCGATGGATGAGAGCGTCGAATAGGTAGACAGCTCACTATAAGGCGAGCTGCTATCACTGGTCGGGGTGTTGATCTCGGCCCGCAACATGTTAATGGTATTGCGCGCTAACGAATCCCCACCAAAGCTACTCTTGTTGTTGTTGATGAAAGAGATAACCGAGTTAAAACTGTCCACAAAGGACTGAACATTGGTTTTCAGCGTCTCTTCATCATTGGTAATCGAAATCGTAAAATTGCCCGTGCTCTTGAGCGACATTTTTATGCCCGCTAAGACATCACTCACCTCGTTGGTGGTGGAGGTCACTGCAATGTTATCCACCGTCAAACTGGCGTCTACGCCGGCCACCGAGTTCCACCATGCGCTGTTATCATTGGATCCCGTTACACCACCGGTAATGGTCTCTCCTGAATCGAAGGCCAAATCCGCTGCACCACTGAGATCCAAACGACTGGCCCCACTGTTGGTACCGCTATCCCGCGCATTAAGCAGCAGGCGATAGTTGCTCCCATCATAGAGCACACTGGCCGTTACCCCCTCACCATCATCCTCATTATCATAGGTGGTATTGGTAATGGCATCGGCGATATCCGCCAGGGTATCCCCCGCCGTCAGCGCAACACTGTAGCTCGTACCGTTGTAGTCAAACGAAAAAGTGGTGTCAGCCGACAATCCAGCCGTCGTTGTGGTCACCGAACCCTTGGAAACAAAGGTATCATAGGTTGCCAACTGATTGACGGTTATACTGTGGTTGCCCTCTTGAGCATCGCTGTCTGCACTGATGGTTGCCACATCCTCATCGCTGCTGGTGGCGGTATGCGGGCGGAAAAAATCCGCACTCTGCATATCTTCAGCCTTGCTCTTCAACGCCAGCAACTGCGACTCCAGCGAACTATAGGTGCTCTTGGTCGCGCTTACTTGGTTGCTCGTCTGGTTCATCTTGGTCAGACGCGCTTGCTCAGACTGCATCAATTGATCGACGATATCCGCAGGCAAGCCACTGGCCAACCCCCCAAAGGTAATACTACCGGTCGCCATAATCCCACTCCCTTATTATTATCTACGCCACCAAACGGCAACATAGTGACGGGGCTACGCCGTGGTCTCTAAAAGGAGGCTCTGGGCGTTTCGCAACCGTCTGCTCAGTGTGAGCATCTCTTCCGTCGGAATCTGTCGGATTACCTCGTTGGTCTGCCGGTTCACAACGCGGACAACCCGTTCCTCAGTATCTCTATCGACAGCAAACCGCAAAGAGGTAAACGCTGATAGCGCATTTTCTAACTTTTTTACATTTTTTTCCAAAAGCCTGGAAACATCCGACCCGAGGTCGGCAATTTTTGCCGCCTCCTGAGCCTTTTCTCCATCTCTGCCAACAACAGCTCGGTCACTATCCTGGGAGAGGGCTCTTTCCCCGACCCGCACCCATACCTCGTACGGAACATAGCTCTGTGAAATGGCTGAAATCTGCATCATGCCACCTCCTTACTTGGCGTCAAAGCACCACCACCTTGGGTTAAGGTGGGGGGGGTTGCCCCACACCTTAACCAAGCAGTTGCAGTGCCAACTGGGGCTGCTGGTTGGCCTGTGCCAATACCGCAGTACCCGCTTGCTGCAAAATGGCGTTCTTGGTCAGTGTCGCGGTCTCAGCCGCAATATCGGCATCCTGAATGCGCGAGCGTGAAGCCGACATGTTCTCAACAATGTTAGACAAGTTGGCCGTCACCGCCCCAAAACGGCTCTGAATGGCCCCCAGATTGGCGCGTACATCGGCGATGCTATCCAACGCTAAATCAATCAGGGAAAGGGCTGCCGTGGCACCCGCTGCCGTGCTGATGGTCACATTGGTAATACCCAGGTGCGAAAGCTGCGCACCGGCAATGCTGATGGTGATGGTCTGGCTGGCAAACGCACCCACCTGAATCGCTTGACCGGTGTAGGTACCGTCCAGCACATTGAGTTTGTTAAACTCTGTGTCTACTGAGATACGCTGAACCTCAGCCAGCATCTGATCCACCTCTTTATCCAGGTTCAGACGGTCGCTGCTGTTGTAGATGGCGTTGGCCGACTGCACCGCCAACTCACGAATGCGCTGAAGTGCGTTGGTGGTCTCATCCAGTGCGCCTTCGGCCACCTGCGAAACGGAAATACCGTCGTTGGCGTTGCGGATCGCCTGATTTAAACCACGAATCTGTGCGGTCATGCGCTGGGTAATCGCCAAACCCGCCGCATCATCCCGAGCGGAGTTAATGCGCAGACCCGAAGCCAACCGCGAAAATGTGGTACCCAACTTCCCGGTGGAGTTGGACAAGTTACGCTGAGCATTCAGCGAAGCAACGTTGGTATTGATATACAAAGCCATGATTCTACCCTCTCAAATCCTATTGGGGACAAACGTTTCGTCTTGTGCCCTTCCGTGGTTACCTGGGTTGCTCAATGTGCCGGGCCAACCCTACCCCGTGAGAAGAACCCTAACACTTCATGGTTCTTCTCCGAATGCCGCCGAGGGCAACATACGCGCCGACGAAAAGCATGGCACCATGTGGCTCACTCACCATGGTTCATCCCCTCGATCCCTCGAAGCCTAACGACCGCCAGCGACGTGACCGCCCTTACTCGAACGTGCCTGCTCCTTGAGCTGGGAACGCATCGAGTCAGGAATCAGCGGTTGACGCGGCGAATAGTCCTTACACAAAATCTGCTTACCCAGGCGGTTTTGCACATTGACCACCACAGGACCCGCCAAGTTGGTACGCATCTCCTCGGGACGACCCTCGGGAATGGTTACCAACGTAAAAATTTCCACATCCTCACTACGGGCCAATACCAGAGATGAGGCATCTTCATCTTCTACCGCGAACTCCAGGTCGGAGAAGAAATCAAATGGATTGATTACGATAAACGCAATCTCTGGCTCATCCACCGATTGCAACCAAAAGAAGGAGGAGTCCTCACCATAAGGGAACATCAGGAACTGCTTAGAGAGCGGAAAGCCCAACAGCCCTTCGTTCAGGTAAATGATTTCCTTCTCATCAAACTCCAGCGTACCGAAGCGTGTTCCCTGAATTTCCATCTCGTTTCTCCACCACTTCTTCAAAGGTGCTTAGCGGATAAAATCTAGTAGCGAGTTATCAAGTATTTGACGCTCACTGGCCGTCATCATCTGCATCGCTTGACTGGTCTGTTGCAACTGGCTGTAGATATCAAACGCATCCACGCTTATATTGACAGCCTTAACCGTCTTCAAGGCGTCAGAATCCAACTCCAGCGAATCATTGACCGACTCCATCAGCACGGTCCGAACTCCGGTAACCGCCTCTAGGTCCTGTATTTGGGCCCGCCCATCTTGCACCGGTGTCAGCCAAGCGTTGATCTCTTCATAATCGTTGCGCAAAAGCGCCCCACGCAAACCCGCTACAGCGGCAAAAACATCCGCACCCCGGCCATTACCGGTTCCCTGCATGACCTCTTCGCCCGTGACATTGCCCTCTAGACGTTGCCCGGTGGCAATACGCACCTCACGGTCTGCGGCCCCACCCTGATAAGCGGGTACAACCTCAAAGAAAAGCGCATCTTTATCCCCAGGCGCACTGTCCACTTGCAGCTGCATGCCATCCCCTAAATCTAGGGTCTGCGGAAAACCCGTGCTGTCAATGGTGCTACCCTCAACCCCATTAACATTAACCTGATACTGAGGCGTTGCAAGAGCCGTACCAGCATCGTCAGTCGAGCGATAAATAACACGAACCGAAGCGGGAATATCGGTCGGTGTACCGGTCAATGCGGCGCTGTAACCGGTGGTCGCTTTGACTTGCCCTTGACCACCTTCTCGTATTTTCACCGCACTGGTGGTCAAGTTACTCTCACTGTAGGGCAGCGTAGTCTTGCCGCCGCTAAACAGGGGCACACCATCCAGCTCGGCATTGACGCTAGAGAGCAGATCTTCGTAAATGGCCTGCGCCTCGCGGGCTGCGGCATTAAAGACCGATGGCTGCCCTGACTGCACGGCTGTACCCAGGGTTAAAACAAGCTGCTGGGCATCCAACATCTTGCCTTCCATCGTGCTCAAGTTGGTCTCGGCCATACGCATACGCTCAGAGGCCAAATCGGTGGTACGCACCAAAGCATCTACCTCGGAGAGCTGTGTACTAAACAGCATATCCCGATAGGCGATGGTTGGGTCGTCAGAAGGGCGATTAACTTCTTGCCCACTGGTTGATTTTTCCTGTATCTGACTCATGGTGCGATACTGATCCTGCAACTGCGTCACCGTGGTACTGTACAGGGTTGATTGCGTTACTCTAAGCACGGCTGCCCCCTATGGATTCTTTTTATCTCACCATGCCGATGACCGACTGCAACAGCTCGTCGGCGGTCACCACCATTTTACTGGAGGCCTGAAAGGCCCGCTGAAAACGCATCAGGTCGGTCAACTCCTCTTCCAGAGAGACACCGGAAATAGAGGCCCGGACCTGTTGCATAAAATTGTAGGTGGAGGTCGCCGCCCCCAACTGCTCCTCATTGCTGGCCTGCTCAGCACCCAGTTGACTAATGGTGGAAGCGTAGTGGGCCGACAAGGTGAGGGATTCACCAAACAGGGTAAATTTGGTGTTGCGCAGATCGCCCAGCGCCAAAACCCCGTCATTATCCGCATTATCAAACTGTGGCAGGCCGTTGGCGTCGGTACGGATACGCCCCACCGGCACGGTGGTCTGGTCAGCAACCATTTCACTGTTCACCGCCATATTGGATGCCCCAGTTCCTCCAAAGAGGGCACCAATACCCATGGCTGCCATAATGTTACTGCTGTCAGCAGAGACGGCGTAGTAGGTGCTTTTTGCCGCAATGGAGAGCTGATTATTGGCATTGACGCTTGCACTTACCGCATTAGAAGCATTTAAGGCCGCCACCACCTCATCAATGGTCATCGAAGACGTGATATTGACACTATCAAAGCTCAGATTATTGGCATCGCTACCATAAGCAAACGTGACGGTGCCATCCACAACCCGCCCCAAATCTGGCGGCGGGGCATTGACCGTGGTGTAGTCCTGGGCGTTCACTGCCGTCGCGGTCTGCGTACCCAAATCAAACACGCCAGTTTGGCTCTGGTTCAAATACATACTGGATGAGGTGCTGGTGATGCTGTTGACCTGAAAACGCAGCTCGTCAACAATGCTCTCTAACTTGGTCAGATAGCCGCTACTGCCACCCACCACCTGATCACGAACTTCCAACAGTGCTTTCAAAGAACCGCTGGAGAGCTTATCGGTATAGTCACCACTTTTGCCATTAACGGTAATGCCGGCAAAACCTGTGGTGGTATCTAATGCACCGCGCCCAAAAGTGGCTGTAAAACCATGATCCATTAACAGCTCACCACCGGCTGTCATCAGGGTGGTGGAACCATCCTGATTGGAGAGCACCTGAACGTCGATCATGCCAGAGAGCTCACGAATCATCTCATCCCGCTGGTCCTTCAGGTCCAACGCAGGATTATTCGTTTTTTCACGTAATTGAATGGCACTATCAACCTCAGCCAAGCTTTTAAGCTTGGTGTTGATGGTGTTGACCAAGACATCAATCTCTTGATCAACCGGCAGCGCCAGACCCGCCAAATCGTCGTACATCTTATTGGCAAAGTTGGTGACATTCTGAGCACTGGCCACCAACTCCGCCCGAGAAGCGGGACTGGTGGGGTTGTCCGCCAACTTATCAACCATGGAAAAAAATTCATCCAACCGGGTCGACAGACCATCACCATCCTGGTCGTTGAACACATTTTCGATCATATTCAAATACTGGTTGCGGGTCTCCAAACGACCCTTCTCGCCCAACCCCAGCTGAATACGGTTATCCACCAGCGCATCCACACTGCGCTTTAAGTCAGAGACAGCAACACCACCACCAATACCATCGGTGTTACCACGCAACGCACCCTGATTACTGGTCAGAGCCGCCGTCTGACGGGAATAACCAGCGGTATTGACGTTGGCGATGTTCTGAGAAACCGAGCTCAGTGCATACTGGTTGCTCAGAAGGCCGGTTTTGGAGATATTGAGCAGTGAGGAGATCGTCACAGCCATTTTCCCTTGCATTGACGTTACCCGGAGATTCCGGTTTCAGCTTTATCTGTGCAGCAGCTATGCCAACTCGCCTTTTTTCACGGGATCCTCACCCTCATTCCCCCCCTGTTTTTTTATATGTTATTGTATTTGTTATTTTATAATTTATGGTAAAAATCTCTTATGGTGCCTTTTTTCACGCACCACGGCGACCCTTAACCCCCCCACCAACCCCTACGCAAAAAATGCCCCAGGCACTTTTTCACGGTTCGGTAAATGTTGCCGCTGGGGACAAAGGGACGAAAGCGCACCCAAGCCCCTCACCCCGGTGGACGCACCGACCCATCCATGCTACTTTCTGGAACCTTTTTTCACGCAAAGGTGTAGCCAGCAGCCTCTTGATGCTATGCTGTTTGCCACTCAACCCCCGATAACCTGCCAAATTGAGTCGTCAAACCATGAATCCCGCACCCGCTCTCCATGTCGCCATCCGTGCCGCTCGTCGTGCCGGGCAGATCGCCCTGCAACAGTTCGACCGGCCCGAAAAGTTGGAAATTCACGAAAAAGCCCCCCACGATCTGGTCACCTCTGCCGATCTGGCGGTGGAAAAAGAGTTAATGGACCAACTCAGTCGTGGCTACCCCCAGTATGGTTTTCTCACCGAAGAGAGCGGTAGCCATCGCCCTCATGCCGAGTTCCAGTGGATTATCGATCCCATTGATGGCACCACCAACTTTGTACGGGGTATTCCCCACTTTGCCATCTCCATCGCCCTGGCCCGCCGGGGAGAGGTGGTCGCTGGCGTCGTACACGACCCCTTTAAAGATGAGACCTTCACCGCTGAAAAAGGGGGGGGCGCCTTTTTTAATGAACGACGCATCCGTGTCTCCGGCCAAGAACGGCTCAGTCACGCCCTGTTAGGCACAGGCTTTCCCTTTCGCCATCGCTCAGTGATGCCGTCCTATTTAAAAGCCTTTGGGCAGGTGATGGAAAATGTCAGCGAAGTGCGCCGCGCCGGTAGTGCGGCCCTGGATCTGGCCTATGTGGCAGCGGGCCGTTTTGATGGGTTTTGGGAGATGCGCCTCGCCCCGTGGGATATTGCCGCCGGACAGTTACTGGTCACCGAGGCTGGGGGCTATGTGTGCAGCGTAACGGGTGAAAAAGACTATATGAAAAGCGGAGATATTGTGGCCGCAACACCGGGTATCCACGAAAAGCTGCTGCATCTCCTCCAGGGCGCGGGGCTGCACCAAGCACCCAAACGTGGTTAATGCCTACAGCAACGGCCCAACTCGGCTAACCCTCCGCAAGCCGTTTGTCGACACGGGCCCGCTCTGTTTAGCCCCGCGCATCCCTGCGGCCATGCCCTACCCCAATATAAAGAAACCCCACGCCAAAGGCGTGGGGTTTCACCGAGTCATTTTTCTCTAGGTAAAGCGCCGGAGATCTACCTTAGCTAAGCAGCGCCAACACGATGGATGGCTGTTGATTCGCCTGTGCCAAAATCGCAACTCCGGCCTGCTGAATGATCGCCGACCGAGTCAGGTTGGTGGTCTCAGCAGCCACATCGGCATCCATAATCCGAGATCGTGCCGACGTGGTATTTTCTACGATGCCTTGCAAACCGGATACGACCGACTCCAGACGGCTCTGTACCGCACCTAAGGAGGCCCGCATGGAGGAGACACTGCTCAATGCGTTATCAATGGCAGTCAAGGCAGAGGTTGCCTTACTGGCTGTAGCAAAACTAAGGGTCTGGTAGATACCCAGCGCTGTGGAAGTCGCCGAGCCAACCTGCACCGCTACCGTCGCAGCCGTTGCTTCTGCATTGGTCTTAATATAGGCAGAAAAGCCACCCGTACTAAGCAGTGTGTTACCATTGAACTTGGTATCCGTGGAGATCCGTTGGATCTCTGCCGCTAATGCCTGTACCTCCTTACTAATATCTGAACGATCCGTGGTCGTCATGGTGCCATTGGCAGCCTGAACAGTGAGTTCCCGGATACGCTGAAGGGCTGATTCAGTCTCATTGAGCGCGGTTTCGGCCACCTGAGCAATCGAAATACCATCATTGGTATTTCGAATGGCTTGGTTAGACCCACGAATCGTACTGCTCATACGACTCGCCTGCGAGAGACCCGCAGCATCATCTGCTGCGCTGTTGATACGTAACCCCGAAGAGAGACGCTGAAAGCTCTTGTTCAAAGAACCCTGAACATTATTCAGGTTCTTAGACGCAATAAGAGCGGCCATATTGGTATTGATTGTCAGTGCCACGAGAGATTCCTCCGAAAGCAAATTCCATACTGGTTTGCATTAGGACCCTTCCTTGGCGGAGGTGAGTTGTTCGTTTATGCGGACCAACCCTAACCCGCTTTTTTTTATTTTATTATTCCCGTTGTTGCTGCGTTTACAACCTCTTACACTTTCCTGTTCACAACGCATCCTTAAAACACCACCACGGCACCCCCTACGCCACCAAAGGCGCAAAAGGGTACCCCCACAACGCCATCCATGGCGGCTGTGCGCACGGTTTTCCATTAAGGCAAGCCCGTCTCTGCTTGCCACCACAATCTACCCACGGGTCACACCATGGCCGCCTAGTTCAACAACAAATTAACCAACATGGTATGTTGATTGGCCTGCATGGTGATCGCTGCTTCGGCCTGCTGCGAAAGCGCACTGTGTAGCCCTGCCACAACGGTTTCGGCCTCCTGCGCGCTCTCAATGCCACGACGCTCCGTCAAAGCCTGTTCCGAAAGGCTCGATAGCCGTTCAAGCACCGTATTAAAACGATTGTGCACCTGATCCAGCTCTTGCCGTACCTGTGCCACCCGATTCATCGCACGGTGAATATTCGCCAAGGCATCCAGTGCCAACTGTGGATCATCCCACGCGACAGAGGCCTCCACCCCCATCTGCGCACTGCTGGTATCATCCACGGTGAAACAGATCTCCTCGGGCTGATCCACCCCCACCGCAAAGCTGTGGGAGGAAAGCCCCCCCCGCATTAAACGCATACTATGGCGTTGAGATTCTCCGGCTAAACCGTCGATATCCCGCACCAATTGAGCCACCTCTTGGTCATACTTGGCCCGTTTTGAACCCTCCACCGGCTCCCCATCCAAGGGACGTGAAGTGATCTCCTGTATGCGCTGCAAGGCGCTTTCTGTCTCACGCAGGGCCTGCTCTGCCACCTGAATGGTAGAGATCCCTGCATTGGCATTTTGCCGAGCTTGGTTCACCGTCCTTAGTCGGTTGGCACGTCGATAATCCCGCAGCATATCCAATACCGCTGGCTCACCTGCATCCGGCTCAATACGTGAAATCAAGCGCTTGAACGTACCCCGATCGGACAGATCAGACCGACGGGATCGCGCCCGATGCGCGTCTAAGGAGAAGACATTACCGTAAATCGTCAACCCCATTGTTGACCTCCATCCTGCTGATGGTGATCATAATAGCGATAGGTTATCTCGACCTACCTGCCCATGATCCGTAAACACCTCCTCTGCTCTACCTGCGTGAATGACTCGGTACACCTTTCGTGCTCAACGGGGCGGTGATCACACAGCCCTGCTGTTTTCGGTCGGTGCCTGCCGAAAATCCGATCCACCATCCCATCCTCGATGGCGGGTGCTTACACCTGTCCATTGTTCCCGTGAAAAATCCCTTTTTCACGATTCCTGACAAAGCATTAAACAATCCATCCTCACAGCTTATCGCTTCTCCTGCTCAGCCATATCTGCTCTCTTGGTTGTTATGCCAAAGCTTTAAACCCATAAGACACCTATGGGCAGACCCTGCGAAAAAAAGCGTGCCCACACCCTCGGGTGAGGGCACGCTAAGCAAGGGAAGAGGGCATGATGTGAAGCGCCATACCCACGGTGATCGAGCCAATGCTCGTCCACCTTAGTGGGGTAAAACCTCATCATCCCCATATGCCGGAAACAGGGATGATGAGGCTGGTGCCATATGCTCCAGGCGTGCCTCAAAAGCCACGGTTTCCGCCATGATTCGGCGCATAAAATGCACCGCGTGCTGGGCCTGTTGGGTCTCTTCTGCCGATGCGGTAGAACCGCCCAACTCCTCAAGAAGACAACCCAGATCATCCATCTCCCGCGCGGCGCGGCCTGCCGCCGCGCGGAGAGATCCCCAAGCACGATTCGAACGAACAGCGGCCGACGTCTGTGTTTGTAAGACCGGTACCGCCGTCCAATAGAGCCGGCGAAACGGTTGCTCTTCGCTAACGAATGTTTTATCCCGTTCCATGCTCATTTTCCTTCTTAACCCATTGTACCACTGGTGAAACCAAACTTACGGATGAGAGGGTGGAACCCCCTTTAAGAGGGATCCCACCCACAGCCGCCATTAACGTAAGAGGCTCAACATGATCTGTGGTTGCTGGTTGGCCTGCGCCAACATCGCCGCCCCAGCTTGCTGCAAAATGGACTGCTTGGTCAGATTGGCCGTCTCTTGGGCAATGTCTGCATCCATGATGCGCGAACGGGCCGCTTGGGTGCGCTCAGAAACATTGCTCAGGTTGGTAATGGCCGCTTCCAGACGATTCTGCTGCGCACCCAGCACCGAACGCATATCCGATACGCTGGCAATGGCGGCGTCAATCTTACCAATGGCGATACTGGCCAAACCCGCCGAGGTGATGCTGGCGGTGGTCACACCCAGCAGCGAGGCACCCGCACCTTGGGTGCTGACAGTGATCTTTTGACCCACATCGGCACCCACTTGAATATCGAAGGTCTGGTTGCTGCTCATCAACGACACCCCATTAAACTTGGTGTCCGTGGAGATACGGGTGATCTCCGTAACGAGCTGCGTGACCTCATCATTCAAATCGGAACGATCCGTGTTGTTATAGGAACCACTGGCCGCCTGCACCGCCAGTTCACGCATGCGCTGCAAAGCCGCTTCGGTCTCAGCCAACGCACCCTCGGCCACCTGCACCAAAGAGATGCCATCGTTGGCATTACGAGCCGATTGGTTCAAACCACGGATCTGCGCAGTCATGCGAGAAGAAACGGTCAAACCGGCGGCATCGTCCGAAGCGCTGTTAATGCGCAGCCCTGATGAGAGACGCTCATAGGTCTTGCCCAAAGCATTGGTGCTCTTCGTCAACTGACGCTGGGCATTGGATGCTGCAATGTTTGTGTTAATATACAAAGACATGGCACTTCTCCTGTTACAAGTACCGACATCGTGTCAGCACCTCTTTGCTTATATCCTCTCCTTGTGATTTCCCCTTCCATAGGGTATTGAGCCATCTTTCTTTCACATAGGCCGACCCAAGCCCTTATCCTGGCGATCCTTGCCATAGGCGTGATGTAGAGACCCGCTCTACCCCGCACCCCTTAACCGGTGCACAAACCCGCCGCCACCGATTAACCCACATATGCCCAACACATCTTTTGGAATGGTTCTCCGACGGGGTTACCTAAGTTGGTCGCCCGCATGCTTCCTGCTGCGAACACCACACACATCGACCCGGTCATGAATGATCCATCCATGGACCACTGCCCCCTCCATGGGGCTATGCCAACTGACCGGTTTGGGATCTCTCCCCGACCAACCCCCTCCATGGGGCCATGTCAATGGGCATACGTTTACACTTGACCGGTGTGTCTTACGGCAACCTGAAAACCTCCTTGTGTCACGTCGGCGGGTACGACATGCCCTTAAAGCCGCATGCCTTACCCTTTTTATACAGAACGACATAGCCCCCCCTGTTGGCAGGGAGAGTCGGGGGGAATCCTTCCCCCCGACCGATGCGCGCCATGTCAATCGCGCTTTCTTTAACGCAACAAGCTCAACATTAACTGGGGCTGCTGGTTAGCCTGTGCCAACATCGCCGCGCCAGCTTGCTGCAAAATCGACTGCTTGGTCAGATTGGCCGTCTCTTGGGCAATGTCTGCATCCATGATGCGCGAACGGGCCGCTTGGGTGCGCTCAGAGACGTTCTCCAAGTTGGTAATGGCGGCCTCCAAACGGTTCTGCTGCGCACCCAACACCGAGCGCATATCCGATACGCTGGCAATGGCGGCATCAATCTTACCAATGGCGATGCTGGCCAAACCCGCCGAGGTGATGCTGGCGGTGGTCACACCCAGCGCCGAGGCACCCGCACCTTGGGTGCTGACAGTGATCTTTTGACCCACATCGGCACCCACTTGAATATCGAAGGTCTGGTTGCTGCTCATCAACGACACCCCATTAAACTTGGTGTCCGTGGAGATACGGGTGATCTCCGTAACGAGCTGCGTGACCTCATCATTCAAATCGGAACGATCCGTGTTGTTATAGGAGCCACTGGCTGCCTGCACCGCCAGTTCACGCATGCGTTGCAAAGCATCTTCGGTTTCAGCCAACGCACCCTCAGCCACCTGCACCATGGAGATCCCATCGTTGGCATTGCGGGCCGATTGGTTCAAACCACGGATCTGTGCGGTCATACGGGTGGAGACCGTCAAACCGGCAGCATCGTCCGAAGCACTGTTAATGCGCAGCCCTGATGAGAGACGCTCAAAAGTCGTAGCAAGTGCATTGGTGCTTTTCGACAGCTGTCGTTGGGCATTGCTTGATGCAACATTTGTATTGATATACATAGACATGGAACTTCTCCTGTCGCTTAGTACCGACTTCGTGTCTGTACCTTTTTGCTTATATCCTCTCCTTGTGATGTCCCCTTCCATGGGGTGTTGAGCCATCTTTTAAGTAAACCTAGGCCGACCCAAGCCTTGCACAATGGCAATCCCTGCCATAAGCATATCGTAGAGACAACAGGCTCTACCCCATGCACGCTACTGGTACAGACAGCCATACTGCCGTTACCAATCAACCCGAATGCCTCCAATGCATCTTTGGTGGTTCTCCGACGGGGTTGCACACATTTGCCGCCCGCATGCCTCCTGCTGCGGACACCACACACATCGACCCGGCCATGAATGATCCCTCCATAGACCACTGCCCCCTCCATGGGGCTATGCCAACTGACCGGTTTGGGATCTCTCCCCGACCAACCCCCTCCATGGGGCCATGTCAATGGGCATACGTTTACACTTGACCGGTGTGTCTTGCTGCAACCTGAAAACCTCCTTGTGTAACGTCGGCGGTAGGGGTGGTGTTCCAAGTATCAGGAACACCACCTGTACCTACGTGGAGCAACATGGCACCCCCTGCTCGGTAAGGAGAGCCGGGGGGAATCCTTCCCCCCGACCGATGCGCGCCATGTCACTAACGCACCTCTTAACGCAACAAACCCAACAATAACTGCGGCTGCTGATTGGCCTGTGCCAACATGGCGGCCCCGGTCTGCTGCAAAATAGACTGCTTGGTCAGATTGGCCGTCTCCTGAGCCATATCGACATCCATGATGCGCCCGCGGGCCACCTCGGTATGCGCACAGAGGCTGCTTAGGTTGTGGACAGCCGCCTCTAAACGGTTCTGCTGAACACCCAGCACGGCACGCATATCCGATACACGGGCAATGGCCGCATCAATCTTGGTAATCGCAACACTCGCCAGACCCACCGAAGTGATGCTGGTCGTGTTCACACCCAGCGCCGAGGCACCTGCGGCGGCGGTACTCACGGTGATCTTTTGCCCCACATCGGCACCCACTTGAATGTCAAAGGTCATGGTGCTGCTCATCAGCACCGCACCGTTAAACGTGGTCTGGGTGGAGATGCGGGTAATCTCCGAAATCAACGCACTGACCTCATCATTCAGGTCAGAACGGTCGCTGTCGGTATAAGTCCCACTGACCGCCTGCACCGCCAACTCACGCATGCGCTGCAAAGCCGCCTCGGTCTCCACCAACGCACCCTCGGCCACCTGCACCAGCGAGATGCCATCATTGGCATTGCGGGCCGATTGGTTTAAACCACGAATTTGTGCGGTCATACGGGTGGAGACCGCCAAACCGGCGGCATCGTCAGAGGCACCATTGATACGGTACCCTGACGCAAGCCGCACATAGGCTTTACCAAGCTCTTGGCTACTGCTTTTCAGCTTGCGCTGGAGACGATCCGTCGCACGATAGGCATTGAGATACATAAACATCGTAAATGCTCGGCTCATGCGCTGAGACTCACTGTCGCTATTTTCTCCTAATAAGCCTTCCTTCCAAGGTGTCATGGGCCAACGATCCTGACCACGCTCCGACCCAAGCCCTATACCATAACGATCCCTACTGCGGACTTTATAAAGAGCCGCCCTACCCCAAGGTACACGTGTCTCTCGATCACGGTCGTCACCCTCGCCGTGACCGGTCCATTCAATCTGCGTTGGCACCTCTGCCGTGGGCTCTCTCACGGGGGTGTTCACCCCGGTCATCCGCACCCCTTCCGCTATGGACCCCACACGCATCGACCCAGTCATATGCGGTCCTCCAAAGTCCCGCCCCTTCCTTGAGGCTATGCGCCATCGGGCATACCATCTCCACCTGACCGGGATGCCTTCAGCTATCCAAAACTTGCCTGTGTCGCGGTGTCGGTATCTTTAATTTTCACCCATAGGCATGCGCACGACTTACCGCAACGGCCCGGCTCTCCCTGTTTGGTTAAGGAGAGCCGGGGGGAATCCTTCCCCCCGACCGATGCACGCCATGTCGCTCGCGCTTTTTTTAACGCAACAGGCTCAACATTAACTGAGGCTGCTGATTGGCCTGCGCCAACATCGCCGCCCCAGCCTGCTGCAAAATGGACTGCTTGGTTAGATTGGCCGTCTCTTGGGCAATGTCTGCATCCATGATGCGTGAACGGGCCGCTTGGGTGCGCTCAGAAACATTGCTCAGGTTGGTAATGGCCGCTTCCAGACGATTCTGCTGCGCACCCAGCACCGAACGCATATCCGATACACTGGCAATGGCGGCGTCAATCTTACCAATGGCGATACTGGCCAAACCCGCCGAGGTGATGCTGGCGGTGGTCACACCCAGCGCCGAGGCACCCGCTGCGGTGGTACTGACGGTGATCTTTTGACCCGCATCCGCACCCACCTGAATATCGAAGGTCTGGTTGCTGCTCATCAACGACACCCCATTAAACTTGGTGTCCGTGGAGATACGGGTGATCTCCGAAACAAGCTGCGTGACCTCATCATTCAGGTCAGAACGGTCGGTATTGGTATAAGAACCACTGGCCGCCTGCACCGCCAGCTCACGCATGCGCTGCAAGGCCGCCTCGGTCTCGGCCAACGCACCCTCGGCCACCTGCACCAAAGAGATGCCATCGTTGGCATTGCGGGCCGACTGGTTCAAACCACGGATCTGCGCAGTCATGCGAGAAGAAACGGTCAAACCGGCGGCATCGTCCGCAGCACTATTAATGCGCAGTCCCGATGAGAGGCGCTCATAGGTCTTACCCAAAGCATTGGTGCTCTTCAACAACTGACGCTGAGCATTAGATGATGCGATATTCGTATTAATATACAATGACATGGCATTTCTCCTGTTCCTGAGTGCTGACTTCGTTCTCAGCACCTTTTTTCTTATCTCTTCTCCTTGTGCTTTCCCCTTCCATGGGGTGTTGAGCCATCTTTATAATACGTCTAGGCCGACCCAAGCCCTGCTCGGTGGCAATCCTTGCCACGGCCATGTGAATAGAAAACAGCCTATCCACATGCATCAACCGGTGAGCACGCCTGCCGCAACCGATCTATCGACACTTCCCTCAACGCATCTTTTGGTGGTTTCCCGACGGGGTTGTAAAAGCTGTCTGCACACCCAAGTGCTCAACAACCCGGTTATGTGCCACCGCTACCTCCTAGTAGGGCGCACCCCATGGGCATGTTTCCCATAGCCCCGGCGTCTCTTCTACAACGTGCAAACCTCCTTGTGTAACGTCGGCAGTAAGGGAAGGGCATGCCTTTAAAGCAATCACATGCCTTACCCTCTATGGAGAACGACACAGCCCCCCTGTTGGCAGGGAGAGTCGGGGGGAATCCTTCCCCCCGACCGATGCGCGCCATGTCCCTCGCGCTTTTTGTTAACGCAACAGGCTCAACATTAACTGTGGCTGCTGGTTGGCCTGTGCCAACATCGCCGCCCCAGCCTGCTGCAAAATGGACTGCTTGGTCAGATTGGCCGTCTCTTGGGCAATGTCTGCATCCATGATGCGCGAACGGGCCGCTTGGGTGCGCTCAGAGACGTTATCCAGGTTGGCAATGGCCGCCTCCAAACGGTTCTGCTGCGAACCCAGCACCGAACGCATATCCGATACACTGGCAATGGCGGCGTCAATCTTACCGATGGCGATACTGGCCAGACCCGCCGAGGTGATGCTGGCCGCAGTCACACCCAGGGCCGAGGCACCCGCTGCGGTGGTACTGACGGTGATCTTTTGACCCGCATCCGCACCCACCTGAATGTCATAGGTCTGGGTGGCCGACAACATCACCATGCCGTTAAACTTGGTCTCTGTGGCAATCCGCGTGATTTCTGTAACCAACTGCGTCAGTTCATCATTCAGATCAGCACGGTCGGTGTTGGTGTAGGTGGCGCTGGAGGCTTGCACCGCCAGTTCACGCATACGTTGCAAGGCCGCTTCGGTCTCCTGAAGCGCACCCTCCGTCACCTGCACCAAAGAGATCCCATCGTTGGCATTGCGGGAAGCTTGGTTCAAACCACGGATCTGAGCGGTCATGCGGGTGGAGATTGTCAAACCGGCGGCATCGTCCGCAGCCCCATTAATACGCAGCCCCGAAGAGAGCCGCTCATAGGTCTGACTCAGAGCGTTGGTGGTACCGGATAGCTTGCGCTGCGCTTGTAGTGACGCAACATTGGTTATGATGGACATGGACATGGCACTTCTCCTGTTATCGTGATACCAACGCAATGTCGGTACCCTCTCCTTGTTACCTCTCCTTCCATGGAGTGGTGGGCCTTCATTTTTGCCTGTGGGCCGACCCAAGCCCTGAATGGTGGCAATCCTTGCCACGGCCATGTGAATAGAAAACAGCCTATCCACATGCATCAACCGGTGAGCACGCCTGCCGCAACCGATCTATCGACACTTCCCTCAACGCATCTTTTGGTGGTTTCCCGACGGGGTTGTAAAAGCTGTCTGCACACCCAAGTGCTCAACAACCCGGTTATGTGCCACCGCTACCTCCTAGTAGGGCGCACCCCATGGGCATGTTTCCCATAGCCCCGGCGTCTCTTTTACAACGTGCAAACCTCCTTGTGTAACGTCGGCAGTAAGGGAAGGGCATGCCTTTAAAGCAATCACATGCCTTACCCTCTATGGAGAACGACACAGCCCCCCTGTTGGCAGGGAGAGTCGGGGGGAATCCTTCCCCCCGACCGATGCGCGCCATGTCCCTCGCGCTTTTTGTTAACGCAACAGGCTCAACATTAACTGTGGCTGCTGGTTGGCCTGTGCCAACATCGCCGCCCCAGCCTGCTGCAAAATGGACTGCTTGGTCAGATTGGCCGTCTCTTGGGCAATGTCTGCATCCATGATGCGCGAACGGGCCGCTTGGGTGCGCTCAGAGACGTTATCCAGGTTGGCAATGGCCGCCTCCAAACGGTTCTGCTGCGAACCCAGCACCGAACGCATATCCGATACACTGGCAATGGCGGCGTCAATCTTACCGATGGCGATACTGGCCAGACCCGCCGAGGTGATGCTGGCCGCAGTCACACCCAGGGCCGAGGCACCCGCTGCGGTGGTACTGACGGTGATCTTTTGACCCGCATCCGCACCCACCTGAATGTCATAGGTCTGGGTGGCCGACAACATCACCATGCCGTTAAACTTGGTCTCTGTGGCAATCCGCGTGATTTCTGTAACCAACTGCGTCAGTTCATCATTCAGATCAGCACGGTCGGTGTTGGTGTAGGTGGCGCTGGAGGCTTGCACCGCCAGTTCACGCATACGTTGCAAGGCCGCTTCGGTCTCCTGAAGCGCACCCTCCGTCACCTGTACCAAAGAGATCCCATCGTTGGCATTGCGGGAAGCTTGGTTCAAACCACGGATCTGAGCGGTCATGCGGGTGGAGATTGTCAAACCGGCGGCATCGTCCGCAGCCCCATTAATACGCAGCCCCGAAGAGAGCCGCTCATAGGTCTGACTCAGAGCGTTGGTGGTACCGGATAGCTTGCGCTGCGCTTGTAGTGACGCAACATTGGTTATGATGGACATGGACATGGCACTTCTCCTGTTATCGTGATACCAACGCAATGTCGGTACCCTCTCCTTGTTACCTCTCCTTCCATGGAGTGGTGGACCCTCATTTTTTGCGAATGGGTTGGCCCAAACCCGTTGTCAGGCAATCGTCCTAAACAGACATCCTCACTGTTCCCTTTAATACTCAAAAGTGGATGAAACACCCTAATATCATCACTATTTGCGCATGGGCACGCTGAATATTTTAATAAATGTCGACACTACTCACCTGCCCCGATCTCCAACTTAGAGGCGCGCACGCCCTCTGCCCAATTCCAGAACCTCTCGAAAATCGGTTTACCCCCTTGGCTGGCAACTTGGCCTCTCTCAATCAGCGGTTTACCCCCTTGGCTGGCAACTTGGCCTCTCTCAATCAGCGGTTTACCCCCTTGGCTGGCAACTTGGCCTCTCTCAATCAGCGGTTTACCCCCTTGGCTGGCAACTTGGCCTCTCTCAATCAGCGGTTTACCCCCTTGGCTGGCCCTTTTTGGACCTCTTTCCCCTCTCCTGCATGATCTACCTGAACCCGGTGAGGTGCGGTGGCGAAGATCAATACCCCTTCGCCACCGCCCACACGGTCATGGCCCCTTGTCCACCAAGGGTGATCAGGGGAGCTCATCCCCCTGATTTCGGTCGCACCTTGACAGGTGCATTCCTTAGCCAAGCAGACTCAGCGCAAGCTGGGGCTGCTGGTTGGCCTGCGCCAAAATGGCGGTTCCGGCCTGTTGCAGGATGGCATTCCGGGTCAGTGCCGCGGTCTCCTGGGCAATATCCGCATCCATAATCCGCGAACGGGCCGCTTGGGTACGCTCGGAGACGTTGGTCAGGTTGGCAATGGCTGCCTCCAGACGGTTCTGCTGAGCACCCAGCACCGAGCGCATATCCGATACGCTGGCAATGGCGGCGTCAATCTTGGTAATGGCCGCACTGGCCAAACCCGCCGAGGTGATGCTGGCCGCCGTCACACCCAGGGCCGAGGCACCCGCTGCGGTGGTATTGATGGTGATCTTTTGACCCGCATCCGCACCCACCTGAATGTCAAAAGTCTGGGTCGCAGAAAGCGTGACCATGCCGTTAAACTTGGTCTCTGTGGCAATACGGGTGATCTCTGAAACCAACTGCGTCAGTTCATCATTCAGGTCAGAACGGTCGGTGTTGGTATAGGTACCACTGGCGGCTTGCACGGCCAGTTCACGCATACGCTGTAAGGCTGCTTCGGTTTCGGCCAGCGCACCCTCACTCACCTGCACCAGAGAGATACCGTCATTGGCATTACGGGCTGCCTGATTTAAGCCGCGGATCTGCGCCGTCATCCGGGTGGAGACGGTCAAACCGGCGGCATCATCGGCGGCGCCGTTAATACGAAACCCTGAAGAGAGACGCTCATAGGTCTTGCTAAGGGCATTGGTGCTATTGTTCAGTTTGCGCTGAGCATTGAGTGAAGCAACATTGGTGTTAACATACAGAGCCATGACAACTTCTCCTTGGTGGTGACAGATCCATGAGGGATCCATCTCTTAAACGCACCGTCCCTGGTGCGAAGAACCCCTCTTTTCAGGCGGCGGGTCCGACCTCCGGGCTCCCTTATTTCGGGAACCCCTTCCCAAACCCACCTGTCGCGCAGGCTTGGGAAGGGGTTCCCACCCCCAACTTGGGGGTGGGAATGGGTTTAACCTTAGCCAAGCAGACTCAGCGCAAGCTGGGGCTGCTGGTTGGCCTGCGCCAAAATGGCGGTTCCGGCCTGTTGCAGAATGGCATTCCGGGTCAGCGCCGCGGTCTCCTGGGCAATATCCGCATCCATAATCCGCGAACGGGCCGCTTGGGTACGCTCGGAGACGTTGGTCAAGTTGGCAATGGCTGCCTCCAGACGGTTCTGCTGAGCACCCAGCACCGAGCGCATATCCGATACGCTGGCAATGGCGGCGTCAATCTTGGTAATGGCCGCACTGGCCAAACCCGCCGAGGTGATGCTGGCCGCCGTCACACCCAGGGCCGAAGCACCCGCTGCGGTGGTATTGATGGTGATCTTTTGACCCGCATCCGCACCCACCTGAATGTCAAAAGTCTGGGTCGCAGAAAGCGTGACCATGCCGTTAAACTTGGTCTCTGTGGCAATACGGGTGATCTCTGAAACCAACTGCGTCAGTTCATCATTCAGGTCAGAACGGTCGGTGTTGGTATAGGTACCACTGGCGGCTTGCACGGCCAGTTCACGCATACGCTGTAAGGCTGCTTCGGTTTCGGCCAGCGCACCCTCACTCACCTGCACCAGAGAGATACCGTCATTGGCATTACGGGCTGCCTGATTTAAGCCGCGGATCTGCGCCGTCATCCGGGTGGAGACGGTCAAACCGGCGGCATCATCGGCGGCGCTATTGATACGAAACCCTGAAGAGAGACGCTCATAGGTCTTGCTAAGGGCATTGGTGCTATTGTTCAGTTTGCGCTGAGCATTGAGTGAAGCAACATTGGTGTTAACATACAGAGCCATGACAACTTCTCCTTGGTGGTGACAGATCCATGAGGGATCCATCTCTTAAACGCACCGTCCCTGGTGCGAAGAACCCCTCTTTTCAGGCGGCGGGTCCGACCTCCGGGCTCCCTTATTTCGGGAACCCCTTCCCAAACCCACCTGTCGCGCAGGCTTGGGAAGGGGTTCCCACCCCCAACTTGGGGGTGGGAATGGGTTTAACCTTAGCCAAGCAGACTCAGCGCAAGCTGGGGCTGCTGGTTGGCCTGCGCCAAAATGGCGGTTCCGGCCTGTTGCAGGATGGCATTCCGGGTCAGCGCCGCGGTCTCCTGGGCAATATCCGCATCCATAATCCGCGAACGGGCCGCTTGGGTACGCTCGGAGACGTTGGTCAGGTTGGCAATGGCTGCCTCCAGACGGTTCTGCTGAGCACCCAGCACCGAGCGCATATCCGATACGCTGGCAATGGCGGCGTCAATCTTGGTAATGGCCGCACTGGCCAAACCCGCCGAGGTGATGCTGGCCGCCGTCACACCCAGGGCCGAGGCACCCGCTGCGGTGGTATTGATGGTGATCTTTTGACCCGCATCCGCACCCACCTGAATGTCAAAAGTCTGGGTCGCAGAAAGCGTGACCATGCCGTTAAACTTGGTCTCTGTGGCAATACGGGTGATCTCTGAAACCAACTGCGTCAGTTCATCATTCAGGTCAGAACGGTCGGTGTTGGTATAGGTACCACTGGCGGCTTGCACGGCCAGTTCACGCATACGCTGTAAGGCTGCTTCGGTTTCGGCCAACGCACCCTCACTCACCTGCACCAGAGAGATACCGTCATTGGCATTACGGGCTGCCTGATTTAAGCCGCGGATCTGCGCCGTCATCCGGGTGGAGACGGTCAAACCGGCGGCATCATCGGCGGCGCTATTGATACGAAACCCTGAAGAGAGACGCTCATAGGTCTTGCTAAGGGCATTGGTGCTATTGTTCAGTTTGCGCTGAGCATTGAGCGAAGAGACATTGGTGTTAACATACAGAGCCATGATCTTTCTCCTTGTGTAATGGGACGCAACCCTCCTATTGGGATGCCTCCATTGCTGACCTCTCCGTCCCTGGAGTGGTGAACCGTTCATTCGCTCGGGCCGATCCAACCCGATTTTCCCTTAATCCCTCACTGGCATTTCAGCCCACCCCTCTGGCCTCCTTTCCTTGGAAGCCCCGCCCTATGGGGCGGTTTTCGGGGTGTCGCGTGCTGAAATCCAACTTTGGGTGCGCTCGCCTTCCTGGCGATTTCTTCTGCTACTTCATTCCAAAAACAATCATCCTTTCGCCATGGATCTCCTGCCTACAGGCATTCGGACCCTACCGGTTGAACAACCTTTAAACCCATGGCTTCCCTGCCACACCCTTCTTAATATTCCGGGCGGTTTTCTTTCCTTAGAACGCCACCCTTGGCGCTCGGGCTCTCCAAACCCTAACGGCCCATGGATGCCTCCTGCATCCTACCTAAGGCCAGATCGCCTCCTTGCGATCATATGTGGTATGTAGGACCCCTCCTTGGGTCCACCCCTACCATGGCGGGGCTTACCCCTTACCCCCCCCTCTATCCTTGAGAGGTGCCATCCTGGCACTGCGGCCTCCGGCCTCGTGGGTATCAAACTCAGGTCAGGCATCCATCCCTGCTCGGCGGACCATGCGCTCGGTAAACCGATCCATGCCTGTGCGACCAATCCTCTCGCCTTCCCTGGCACGCTGGGTCAAAACCTTTACCTGGATTGGGATTACATCCGCTGTCACCCCTTGCCCGGCCCCTCTTCCGTGAGGGTTGTTTGACCTCAACTTCTTCCTTGCCTGTTGCCATCCGTGGCACTTTGGCGCCACTCCTGCGGCACCTGTCATGCCGTCCTACAACTGCGTGTCTGTTCGGCAGCTTCCCTGCTGCCTCTGCTTGCGCTTCCCTGCTTTGGGTCTCCTACCACCCAAAACTTTGGCATCTCCCCTGTTGTGCCGCCTACTTCCGGCGGTCCGCCTTCCTGGCGACGGTATCCTTACCGTATCTTCGGGGTCTTCCATGGCCCCGTGGGAATAGATGCCTAATTCATCAAATTAACCGCCAACAAAGGCTGTTGGTTGGCCTGCGCCACAATCGAACGGTCCGAAAAAATCTGGATGGATCCCTTCACGTGCAAGGCCGCCTCCCTGGCAACCTGCGCACTCCGAATCCTTACCCCTCCGTTCTTAGCCTCCACCTGGGCAATTTGCTCAATGATCTCTTTAAAACGAACCTGCATATCCCCTAATTGCGCCCGCATATCCGCCACACTGGTCATGGCGTTATCCACCTGCTTGAGCACCCCTTCCACCTTCTGCCCTTGGCGTTCGGAAAGGTCCATCTCATCCAACCCCAATGCCCGCTGTGTGGCACTACCTACGGTCAAACAGATCACTTGGTGCGGTGCCAAATCGACAATCCCGGTCCACCCCCCTGTTGAAATCAGCGTTTGCTGATTAAAAACCGTCTGGGCGGCAATACGATCAATCTCTGCCAACAGCACCTCTATCTGCTCACAAACCCCTTCCTTTTGCTGCGCTACCCCCCCATCCTCCAACACCTGCGTTAGACAACGCACCTTCTCTAGTGTGGATGTGGTTTGATACAGCGCCTCCTGCGCTACCTGAATAACGGAGATCCCATCATTGGTCGCGTGGGACTCCTGATTGCGTTCACGCACCTTGGCTGTCATCGCCGCCGCCGCCAACACCTGTTGATCCTGCTTAGCGACATGCGCACGCTTACTGCTGGTCCGCTGTTCCGTACTCTTGCCGATCCCCAACGCCGATCCGTTGACCGACTGCTGTGCGTTTAACCAAAAGGCGTTGGGATTAACACTCAATGCCATCTTAATACCCTCCCAGGCTCTCCAAAGCCTGTAGCGGGCCGGTGGTCAGGTTGGCCATCCTATGGCACATCATCACAACCACCGGTTGCGGCTCTACAGATCCCTCTGCGAGTCATGCTTCACCCTATTTATGCCAATAGTTGCAGCGCCAACTGTGGCCGCTGGTTGGCTTGTGACAACATGGCCACCCCCGCCTGCTGAATGACAGAACTTCTCGTAAGCAAAGCCGTTTCAGCCGCCATATCGGTATCCATCATCTGGGACTGCATGGCCGATGTATGCATGGACATGCTGCCTAAATTACCCATCGCCGACATAAAACGGTTCTGCACAGCCCCTAGATCCAGACGGATATCAGAGACCGCATCCAAAGCGCTATCGAGGGTCGCCAAAGCGGCCTCTGCTTTAGCCTGTGTCGAAAACGAGAGATCCTCCACACCCAACGCACTGGCGGTCGCCGAAGCGATGGTGACGGTTATGTTCTCTGAACTAAACGCACCGATCTGAAACGTCTGATTGGCAAAGGTGCCATCCAGCATCACATGATCGTTATATTTACGTTCGCTACCGATCCGTTGAATCTCAGCGGTTAACTCACTCACAACCTGCTGCATATTGCCACGATCCAGCGCATTGTAACTGCCATTGGCCGACTCTACCGCCAACTCACGCAGCTGCTGTAACATGGCATGGGTCTCCTCCAAGGCACCATCGGCTACCTGCAAAAAGGAGATTCCATCATTGGCATTTCGCGATGCTTGGTTAAAACCCCTAACCTGAGCCGTGGTCCGACTGGTAATGGCCAAACCAGAGGCATCATCCGCCGCCGAGTTAATCCGCCGTCCCGATGCCAACCGCTCATAATGGGTCTGCAAACCGTTGGAAGCGCGCGTCAACATCTTCTGCGCACCCAACGAATCCGTATTTGTATTGATATAAAGCGCCATGGTCTTACGTCCATTCCGCGTTCGCCCCTAAGGGCCAAACGGCTGATTGCGCACAAGGTATGGTCCCTTGACCAAACCTATTCTTCGTTTCTTAAACCTTTAGCTATCCAGCATGCTGCGCCAGATCATGCGATTACGTGCCGAACGCTCTATCTCACCCGCTTGACTAACCTGCCATGCCCCCAGGCTCCGCGCCTCAACACGCTCCACCGGAAGACCCATTAACAGCGAAGTCCCATCATTAAAAATCGACCAGCCCATGGCACCCTCGTGGGGCTCTACCACGCCATTGGATAACGGTCCCCGGCGGGGCATTAACCCATTGGGACGCCGCCGCAGGGTGCCCGAACGAATCACCCGGCCATTGCGTATGCGCCATTGCCCTATGGTACGGCTGTGGGGCACCTGTATGGGTTTACGGCTCTCCATCAACAGAGGAAACACCGCCCCAAGATTCTCCACCTCTACCTGTTGCCCATGGCTACCCACGCTACGCTGTGCCCGCAAAGAGGGCGTCTCGGGTCCATGCAAGAGCATCAACCGGCCCACCCCAAGCAGCCCGCCCGCATGCTCCCTTTCAACCCGCCCCACCAAACGCGAACAGCCCTTGCGAGATACCGAACGAATCGCCATACGTATCTCCCGCCATACCTCTGCCAACAGATAACCCTGCTGGAGACGCACCACCGGCATAGGCCCCAACTGACGCACCCAACCTAGCTCTATTTGAGTCGCCCAACGGGGCATCGACCCCCGGGCAACCAACCTTAAACCGGCTCGGCTATGGCACCCAGTACCACCACCTGCCGCCTGGCTATTACGTTTCAACATCACTCTCTCCCAGCACTGATGCCGTGCGCCCGTCCGTACCTGTCTGCCCCTGGTTGAAGGTGGTTTGATGACGCGGCTCCATAACCCGATCCACACCATCGACGAGCAACCCCTCTACCATACCCAGCGGTACAAACTGACCATCGCGCAACCGCCCCATTGGATTAAGCGTACCCCCCTCAAGCTCATAAGGTTCATCGTTGGCCGCCGCGTTGATCGCCTCCATAAGGCGTCGCACCGCCACCCGAAGCACCTCTCGGTCATCACAGGTTACCCGCCCCTGCATGGCTAACTCTGCCAGCTCATAGATGTGTCTCTGCGCCTGTCCATCAGGACGGCCTAGATCCGCCAACTCCGCCATGCGGGCCAGCCCCTCCACCCCCACATGGGCAGTGTCAGACATCTCCATAGGACCCATCATGTGTAGAAAACGACCCACCATACCCAAACCAGGTACCTGACGCAGAACCTCCCCATGACACCCCTTGGCCGCCACACGGTAGAGACCATCGGGGCTATGCACCCACCCGGACTCCCCGCTTCCATCAGCCCGCAGGCTCCATGGATGTGAACGGACATGAAACGACATAACGACTCTCCCGCCGCAAATTCACGCAGTCATTACCACACACAACGTACCTGTATCATACACACAAACCGTAAGTCATTGATTCAGGCCGCAACTCTCCCACTGCACCCATGCAGGTACAGGATAATCGCTTAACCAGGGTTTAGCCCAGTAACTGAAGCGCTAATTGGGGCTGCTGGTTCGCCTGCGCCAACACCGCGGTTCCTGCCTGTTGCAAGATCGAAGTCTTGGTCAGGTTGGCCGTCTCCGCCGCAATGTCAGCATCCTGAATGCGAGAACGCGCTGCCGACATGTTTTCCACGACGTTGCTTAAGTTACCAATGACCGCACTAAACCGGCTCTGAATCGCACCCAAGTTGGCGCGTACATCCGAGATGCTGTCCAACGCATTATCCACAAGGGCTAGCGCGGCTTCAGCACCAGCCTGTGTGCTGATGGTCAAATTGGTTACCCCAAGCAGACCTAAGGAGGCACTATTAATGCTCAAGGTGATGGTTTGGCCGGAAAAGGCACCCACTTGGAACTTTTGCCCAACGTATGTGCCATCTAACACATTCAGCTTGTTAAACTGCGTATCGTCAGAGATGCGCTGAATCTCGGCCAACATCTGATCGACCTCTTTATCGAGGTTCAGACGGTCCGAACTGTTGTAGATGGCGTTAGCCGACTGTACAGCCAGCTCACGAATACGCTGCAAAGCATTGGTGGTTTCATCCAGGGCCCCTTCGGCAACCTGCGCAACGGAGATACCGTCGTTGGCGTTGCGAACAGCCTGGTTGAGTCCGCGAATCTGGGACGTCATCCGATTAGTGATGGCCAGACCAGCTGCGTCGTCCCGTGCGGAGTTAATCCGCAACCCGGAAGAGAGCCGTGCGAAAGTGGTGGAAAGATCGTCAGAAGACTTGGTTAATTTGCGCTGCGCATTGAGCGAAGCGACGTTTGTATTAATGTACAGTGGCATGGTCAAACCTCCAACATACAAAGATCCAGTATGGTCTTCGTGTTGTCCGTCCTTGGCTGGAGGTGGGTTGATCGTTTTACAGGGCCAACCCTAACCCTAACATACAGTTCATGTACGATTTTTTTGATGCAGGCATCTTGCCCACATCGTTTTTTTTTAATGCAGGCATCTTGCCCACATTTTTTCCCTTAGGTACAACCCTTCATGGTTACGGCTCTTGTGGCCGTTAACATGCTTATCGACACCTCTCATGGAATCTTTAAGCTTTTTTTGCCCTGCTTGTTTTTTTTATTGTGCAAAGCCCAATTGCCCTGCGTAAAAGAGTTTATCGACCATCCACGGCAACCCTTTAACCCTTTTTTAAAGATTTCTGCATTTAAATTGCATGATATTGATATATATAGAAAAAAACACGCTGTTTGGCGTGTTTTTTTCTATACAACCGGCTCATTTCAGGTAAGCTATGCGCTCACTGCACGCGCAACATACGCCGTTTTTGTAAGCTCATGCCAATGGCATCTGCCAGGGGCAGCGCATCCTGGGGGTCCATTTTGTCAAAAATTTTCGCGGCCACCTTCTCTTTGAGCACCTTGAGCACTTTAACCGCCGTCTCACGCTCCAGATCCTTTAATTGACCCGCCGCCACTTTGGGTTTCATAGAGCTGTAGATACGTGCCAAGCGGGCAATATTATTGCTGTCAATCTGCTTCTCTTCCAGAATATCTTGACGTACCTGCTCACGCAGAGCGGTAAGGGCCTTGAGACGGCGTTCCACCTCTTCCCCCATACGCTTGAGCTCTTGCTCTTTCAGATCAAGCACCTTGGCCCGGGTCTCTAGCTCATTCTGGCGAATCTCCAATGTTTTGAGCAGATCCACCGGATCACGAGGGGAGCCGTTTTGATCTTGCGCAGCCCCCACCGGTTGTATCATGAATGCCATGGCCAGAACGGCCACCGCCACGATTTTTTTCATCCCATTCATCACAGCATGTTCTCCTTGTCGCGCTGCCGAATGTGACGCACCACCCCGGCCATATCCAGCATTCGATTCTCCACCTTCAGCGCCTCTTTTTGCAGCTGTTGGCTGGTTTTTTCTTCTAATATTTCAGCCTGTCGCAGACCTTTACGGGCCTCTAACCAGCGCTGTTTAGCGGCCTCTACCACCGGTTTGGTACGGCTTATTTGTGTTAAAAGCCGTTTACGCCGTATCTTTTGCCCCTCAAAAAAGCCGGTAAGCATCTCCCCCGATAGAATGCTTGCGGCATTCCCGACCATCTCAAGGGCATCCACACGGGCCTGTTCGGTCTCTTGGTCCAGATCCACAACCTGCTGTTGCAGGGCGTTGAGATCTGCCAGAACTTTGGCGTACTCTCCCCCTTGCGCCTCTTCGCGCAGCCGACGGAGCTCCACCAATCTGCTAAAACGGTTAACCGCCACACCACACCTTTACCCTCTTTTTCACGCATCACCCGTTGGGAGCGAAGCCAAAGCAGAGTACACTTAGCGACGCTACCAAGAGGTGACCACCCGCGCTGCATGGGACGCCACCACCTCTAAGGAAAGAAACCAAGCAAAAAGCTCGCCGGATTGGACCTCTATGTTCAAACACCTGCTTAACCACCCTCTATTGGGCTTATTTATGCTCTTAAATGCGCTTGTATTGCCCTATTCTGCGCATGCCGAGAAAAGTATAAGCCTGATTACGGACCCTGAAGTGATGGCGCTCATGGATGCCATGGGCAAGCCCTTGGTCGAGGCGGCGGGCCTGAACGCCACGCGCGTCAAATTTTTTGTTATTCTGGATAACAACATCAACGCCTTTGCCCTACCCAACCATTATGTGGTGTTTCACAGCGGCCTGCTTTTAAAGGCCAAGCACTACGATGAAATTGCTGGGGTGATGGCCCACGAATTAGGCCACCTTAAAGCTGGGCACCACATAAAAATGAAAGCGGACGCCCGCACCGCCTTAGCCAAACAGGTGGTAGGGGCCGCGCTGGGCATTGCCGCGGGTATGGCGGGCAGTGGCGAAGGAGCCAGCGCTTTAATTATGGGGGGCAGTGCCGCCGCCCGCCAAGGGATGCTGGACTCCACCCGCGTTAAGGAGCAGCAGGCCGACCGTTTGGCCGTGGAGTATATGGTGGCTTCATCGCTGGACCCCAATGGGGTATCACGTTTCTTTAAAACCCTCTACCAGCTCCAGCGCATGAATCCTGTTCCTCCAGCCTATTTGAGTACCCACCCTTTGGGGTTGGAGCGTCTACAGGCGGGACAGGATCTGATCGACCGTCTCCAGAACCAGATGGGCCCATTTCCCATTCAAGAGCACCCCGAGTGGCAGCAGCGATTGCAGCGTGTACAGGCCAAGTTGGAGGCTGCCGCCAGCGACGACCCACGGGCCTTTTTGCATCAACAACAGTTGAAACTTAGGCGGTTGCTACCGGGCAGCTCAGAGCACTTTGCCGCGCGTTACGGCAGTGCCTTGGCGATGCGTTACGCAGGGCAGTTGGGCAAGGCTGAGCAGGCGTTGCGTCAACTGCTCAAGGAACAGCCTAACGATCCCTATTTGCTCCGCGAGTTGGGGCTTGCCCTCTTGGATTGGGGACGCCCAGAGCAGGCCATTCCCCTTTTGCGTCAGGCGGTTGCCGGTGCTGAGGCCTATCCGGACATGCACTATCGTCTGGCCGTTGCGCTGCATGAGGTAGGCCAGTTAGACGAAGCGGCCAACATCCTTTATCGCCTAACCAGCAAACCCATTGAGCTATTGGACCCTCTTTATCTGCTGGGGGTGATTGAGGGTAAACGGGGTAACTTGAGCATGAGCCATATTGCCCTGGCCCGTTATGAGCATCGCAGGCTCGACACAAAACGCGCGCTTTGGCACTACAAACAGGCCCTCAAGCTACTCTCTGAACAGGATCCTCTACGCCGCCGCATCGACCTTGAGATCAAGGCGGTTAAAGAGGAGAAGGAGCAGGAGTAAACCGCTCCGCCTACGGTTAAACAGCAGGCCTTGCCTGGAGGCATGGTCCAGCCACCTTCCCGTTAAGCGACACCCAGCTGTGTTGCCCGTGGGGTATGGGGCAGGTTAAAGGTCTGCGCCACGGCTTGGCACACCACCTGACCTTGCACAATGTTGAGCCCCATCGCCAAACCCGCATCGTCACGACAGGCGGCCTGCCAACCCATATCCGCCAGCTTCACCACGTAGGGCAGGGTTGCATTGGTGAGGGCGCGGGTGGCGGTGATGGGCACGGCACCGGGCATATTGGTGACGCAGTAGTGGATAATCCCCTCTTCGATAAAAACCGGATTTTCGTGTGTCGTTGCTCGTGAGGTTTCAAAAATCCCCCCTTGGTCAATGGCGGTATCCACGATGACCGCGCCTGGTTGCATCTGTTTGAGCAACGCTCGGCTGATTAATTTAGGGGCGCGCGCCCCTTTGAGCAGCACGGCCCCCACCACCACATCTGCGGTTTGCAGGGCTTCTCTTATGGTCCCAGGGGTAGCGGCTAGGGTGGTGACATTGGCGGGCAGCATATCGGCGATGGCGCGTAGCCGTTCCAGATTAATGTCCAGCACTTTGACGTGGGCACCGAGGCCGGCGGCCATGCGTGCCGCTTCGGTTCCCACCACACCGGCGCCAATCACCACCACGGTAGCGGGGGCAACCCCTGGCACGCCACCGAGTAAAATCCCGCGTCCGCCTTGGGCGCGTTCCAGATATTTCGCGCTTTCTTGGATGGCCATGCGTCCAGCCACCTCGCTCATGGGGGTGAGCAGCGGCAAGTGACCTGCCCTATTTTCAACGGTTTCATAGGCAATGGCCACACATTTTGCGTCTATCACGGCCTGCGTGAGTGACTGGGACGCGGCAAAGTGAAAATAGGTAAACAGCATCTGTTCGGGTTGCAACAGGGGGTACTCTTGGATTTGTGGCTCTTTGACTTTGAGCATAAGCTGGGCCGATTGCCAGACCTGTGCTGCGGTTGGGCAGAGTTGAGCGCCTCGCTCCGTATAGTGGTGATCGGCAAAGCCGCTGCCTAGCCCGGCCTGTTGCTCTACCCACACGGCATGTCCGTGTTGGATGAGGGTTTCTACCCCATCTGGGGTGAGGGCAACCCGGTTTTCTTGGTTACGGATCTCTTTGACGACGCCGACGATCATGGTGTAACCCCGTATTGGTTGGTGCGATGGCTAAAAAAAAGGGGGGGGGTGGAATCTTTTGTTTTAAACGACACCCTACTTTTTTGGGCTCTATTTTGGAACAAGGGTTAGAGAGCGGATTGCAGGGAGAAGTTCTCTCTCCCCCCCAGGGTTTTGCTTTTGGTCTGTTAACTTTTTGGCTATTAGGCTCGCCCCAGCGGGGGTTCGGCCTAGCCGTTAGGGGAGGTATGGTTTACACCCCAGCGCCTGTGGACCAAACCGCCCGCCCCTATGCTTGACACCTAAATCCCGCTCCATCTGCTCCACCTGCCCCATTAAGCCCGTCACCATTTCAGAAACCTGCTGCAACAACACAACATTGTGATCAATCCCCCCCTCCATCTGCTGAACCGCCTCATTAACCTGCCCAACCCCCTGACTCTGCTCCTCACTGGTACGCGCAATCTCCGCCACCAAATCCGCCGTCTGCTGAATCTGCGGAACCAACGCCGCAATCAACCCCCCCGCCCGCTCCACAACCCCAACCGTCCGACCAGAAAGCGTGCCAATCTCCGCCGCCGCCAACTGACTGCGCTCCGCTAACTTGCGCACCTCCGCCGCCACCACCGCAAAACCCTTGCCCTGCTCCCCCGCCCGCGCCGCCTCAATCGCCGCATTCAACGCCAATAAATTGGTCTGCCGCGCAATCTCCTCAATAATGCCAATCTTCTGCGCAATATGATGCATCACCTCCACCGCCTCTTGCACCGCCACCCCACCCGACTGCGCCCCCTCATAGGCCCGCCGCGCAATCCCCTCCGCACCCTGCGCATGCTGGCTGTTCTGCGCAATGGTGTGGGTCATCGCCCCCATGGCCGCCACCGTCTCATGCAATGTACTCACCTGCTCATCTGTCCGCCCCATCAACGCATCACACCCCTGCGCCAACCGCTCACCATACCCCCCAACCCCCTCAATACCCCCCTGCAACCGCGCCATCACCCCCATCAACCGCCGCTGCATACGCTGTAATTCCCCCACCACCCCCAACCCCTGACTCTCCCCGATATAACCCCCTACAGCCCCCCAATCCCCCTTCGCTACCCCCCTGCAAATCCTCTGCACATGCTCTGGCTCACCCCCCAATTGCCGCCGTAACAGGTGCCCCATAGAGCCGATCATCCACAACACGAGCAACAACAATACCCCCAACCCCACCACCAACCCAGAACCACCCCCCCACACCGTGATATCCCCCAACCCCACCTCAACCCCAATCACCCAACCCCACGGCTTAAACCCCTTCACATACACCAGCCGCTCCTGCGCCCCCTCCCCCCAACGATACACCACCCCCCCCTCACCCGCTCCACGCACGACCCCCACCAAATCCCTAAAAAAAGGCTTGCCCTGCGCATCCACCACGCGCCCCAAATCCTTACCAACCCAAGTCGGCCTGCTGCTATCCACCACCATATGCAGCTTCATATCCATCAGCCATAAACCACGCCCCTCACCAAGAGCCATGGCCAACACCGCCTCCCTGGCCAATAGCTGCGCCTCATCCCGGTGATACGCCCCCAGCCGCTCCAACGTGTAAATGCGCTCCAACTGCCCATGCAGACCCGCCGCCAAAACCTTTAGCCCCTGCTGCCGCTCCATCGTTTGCTGTGTACCCAACTGCGCCACAGCAAACAACCCAAACACCACCACCACGACAACCACCAACCCCGCCATGGCCAACACCGTGAACCGTAATGAGCGAACCCTCAACCGCTGCAACATAAGACTACCCCCGCTTGCCTACCATGGACCCAATCACCCCAACACCAAATCCCCTCGTTAACCCATGTTTAACAGGCTATTGTAGAAGATCTTAAAATACAGAATCTTACGATGTGTATTTTTTTCGAGTGGCACTACAAACTGTGCATTCTTTGGAAAATGTGCTCAGACGACCATCTTTTTCACCCCGCCTGGGTTTGCATGGATTCCAAGCGCCTGGAAGATTTTCTGTTGTTCAGGCTCAGGTCTGGTGGCTTTGCGCACCTGCAAGGAATGTCCATCGGGTCGTCGAAATGAAGCGGTAATCCGGCACTGGCTGGAGAGGATGTCTCGCAGCGTGCTCCAGCGACCGTGGATACCTTTTTCCGCCAATTGTTGACGTATTATCTGTACGATCTGGTAGGTCAGCACGGTGATAAACAGATGACCATCGCTGCGTTCCTCTTTCCGATGGAAGAGTGGACGCAAGCCCAATTCCGATTTGAGAGAGCGAAACACCGATTCCAGATCCGTGAGGGTGATGTAGGTGCGCCATAAGCGCTCCTCATCCCAGCCGGTCTCGTTGCTACGCAGGCAGTAGACCCCAGGGTGGGTCAGCGAGGTGCCATCGAGCGGTTTTTGTTTCCAATGGATGGCTTGGGCCTGCAAACCACTGTCGTCCGGGATGATTTCGATGTGGTAGTGCTGGCCTATACCACGATTTTTTTCTTTCAGCCGTCCAATGCGCTCCCAAAGTTTATCGATATTCTTTGTGGTGCGGGGCTTGGAAAGCCCCTCGGAGAGCTTAGTCAGACCGGCTTCAAAGCGCTCGGCAAAACGCCGGGAGATCCCCTTTTCCTTTTCCGCACGGCGTTGGGAATGACAGTAAAGCCTCACCTCCTGGCCATCGTCGCTGAGAACTTTTTGGATGTGGATCTGTTCCTTTGCGGCCGTTTCGATACATGCAGCACCGTTGAAATCGAATTGCCGCTCGCGTTCTCGGCTGACCACCAGATAACGATAGCCTTTGTCGCGTAACCAGACAAGATTGGCCTCAGTGGCTACCCCCCGATCCATAACCACCAAGGTACCATTGGGAGCATTCAAGCCTTTGAGCATCCCTTCCAGGGTGCTCCCTTCGGAGACATTGCCGGGGAAAATCTGCGAACGGCGCACAAACCCGCTACCGTCGAGTACCAGACCCAAGGTCAACAGGGGAGAGTCGCAACGCTTCTCCTTTGAGCGCCCCCGCTGAGCTTTGCTGTTTCCTTCTGCCTCTCCCTCAAAATAGGTATTGGTCAAATCGTATAAGGTGACGGTGCCCGGCAGGTTGAATAGATCGTTAATCTTGGAAAACAATCTGTTTTCGATAGCCTCGCGGTTTCTGATCAATAGGTCTGAAACTCGGTAAAATTGCATCAGGCTCATGGTCTCGAAGTCCACATCAAGCAACTCCCCTAGGCCGCTTTGGGCGCTGAGCCATCTATGCAGCGCCCGTTCGGAACCAGGTGCGGCCATGCGTCCAATAATGGCGCCGATGGCTGCGGCTCGCTGAGGGCCGGTTAGTCCGACATCGGCCAACAGTTCTGTAAACCCTGCCTTACCCATGGCCCATAGTCCCACCTGCTCCACCCCCACACTCCGGGGGCGGCTCATTTCAAGAGAGTCCACCAATACTGTTTGCACATCCTCTGGGGAAAGGCCGGTTTCCGTCTCCTTGGCAGACGGGATTGCTTCCGGCTGACGGGTCAACAATTGCGCGACAATACGCTGGGCCTCCCGCTCCACTTGCGAAGGACAATCAAGAGAAATCAGTGTCTTCTGAGGGCTTAGCAGTTGATCGATACGTGAACACAAGGTGGGCCAGTGATTCTGGCCTATGGCGAAATGACGGCCAAGATTCAAGAGTGTCACCTGCCTGACCTTCGTGCCGACACGAAGGGATTGAACCAGGCGATGCGTGTAGTAAGATTCGCCTGTGGCTGTATTGCGGGTTTGTGTGCGTCGTATATACATACTCGGAATGATACCAAAAGCACCATGGTGGCGCAAGACATAATAATTTATTATGGCACTACAAAACATGTTTGAATTTGTGAGTACATATAAATCAATATGTTAAAATACATCAACAGGCCAAACATGCCTAAATTCGGCAGAGAAACGTTAAACATGGGTTAAGGCTCAACCTCCATCAACTCCGCCATTACCCCATCCGCCAACCGTAACCCCCGTGGTGTCAACCACACATGCGTTGCACTCTGCGCAAGCATACCCTGTCGCTCAAACCATGCCAGCCCATCACCCACGCTCTGCTGTAAAGAGACCCCCCTTACCCACTGATAGGTCGCCTTGCTCATCCCCTCGCCCATACGCAAACCCATCACCAACGCCTCATTACCCGCCTCCTGCGGGGTCAACCGCTGATCCCTCACCCATGGCGAACGTCCCGCCTCAACACACGCCATATAACGTGCTGCATCCGCCAGATTGGCACTGCGCCACACCACGCCATCCGCATCACTCCATTTGCCATGCGCCGCCACCCCCACCCCCAAATAATCCCCAAACCGCCAATAGTTCACATTGTGCCTGCACCCATGCCCAGCCCGCGCAAAATTGCTGATTTCATAAGAAGGCAACCCCGCCGCTGTCAGCCGCTCATAGGTGGCCTCCAACAGTGCGAGCTGTCGCTCCTCATCCGCAACCAACGCCTCACCCCCCTGCTGCCGCTGAAAAAAGGGCGTGCCCGGCTCCACCGTCAAGCCGTAACAGGAGAGATGCGGCGGCGCAAAAGCCAATACCTCTGCCAACTCCTCCAACCACCCCGCCACCGTATGGCCCGGCGTGGCAAATATGAAATCCGCACTCCAGCTGCTAAACCCCGCCTGTGCCAACCACCCTAACCCCTGTAACGCCTGCGCCCGGTCATGGGGGCGCTGCAACTGACGCAACCGCCCCTCATCCAACGCCTGCACCCCCACACTCATACGGGTAATGCCCGCCTCACCGTAACCGGCCAAACGCCCCTGCGTGAGTGACTCCGGATTACCCTCCATCGTCACCTCACAACCGCTCTCCAACGGCCAAATCGCCCCAATACCGGCCATTAACCGGCCAATCTGCGGTGGATCAAATAACGATGGCGTACCCCCGCCCAAAAAAATGCTCTGCAAAGGCCGCGCATCCTGTGAAAAACGCCGCCGCCACATACCCAACTCCATGAGCAGGGCATCCACATAACGCTCCTGGGGCACCTGCACCTCGACCCGTGAATGAAAATCACAATAGGGACACTTATGCACACAGTAAGGAATATGGAGATAGAGAGAGAGGGGAAATATGGTCATGATGCCCAATTAGGAGAGAAAAGAGAGCGGTCCTACTCAAGGCCCGCCCCCAACAGAAGAGTGGTTAAGCCAAGCTACGCCTACCCCCCAAAACAAAACAAGGGGCCATGATGGCCCCTTGCACTTTGCTGCTTATCTTCAACACACCAAGCCTACCCCTTGAGCAGGGCCAGCTTCTGGGCTTGTACCAGCGCTTTGATACCTTGGTCGGCCAACGCCGCCATGCTCTCAAATTCAGGCCGGGTAAAGGGAACCCCCTCCGCCGTGCCCTGAATCTCCACAAAACCACCGGCACCGGTCATCACAAAGTTCATATCGGTGTCGCAGCGAGAGTCCTCTTGATAGTCCAGATCCAGCGCGGGCATACCGGCCACCATGCCACAACTGACCGCAGCCACATGATCCCGCAACGGATTGTGGCGTATCAAGCCCGCCTTCAGCAGACCCGTAACCGCATCGTGCATCGCCACAAAAGCACCGGTAATCGAGGCCGTGCGGGTACCCCCATCCGCTTGGATCACATCACAATCCAGCCAGATGGTGCGCTTGCCCAACGCCTGTAGATCCACCACCGCACGCATGGCACGCCCAATCAAACGCTGGATCTCCAAGGTGCGACCACTCTGCTTGCCCTTAGCAGCCTCGCGTCCCATACGTACATTGGTCGAACGGGGCAGCATGCCATACTCAGCCGTCACCCAACCCCGATCCTCATTACGCATCCACCGGGGCTGAGACTCCTCCACCGTGGCGGTACACAACACCTGAGTATCCCCAAAGGCGATTAAACAGGAGCCTTCGGCATGCTTGGTATAGTGACGGGTTATGGTCACCGCCCGCATCTCATCCGGGCGGCGCCCACTGATCCGCAGAGAGCTGTTCAATTAAACAATACCCTTCTTAGCACCCAACTGAATGGCATTACTCACCAGCTGATGCACCCCACCCACCGTATCCATGGGGATACCATAGTAGGGAAGAACCTTGGTAAACTGCGCTTTACAAATGGCGCAAATTAGGGCCAGGAAGTTGACATTATCCTCTTCCATCACCTTTTTCAGAGCTGTCACCCGTGGCATCACACCCTTAATACGCAGATCCATCAACTCGTCGGTCAACAGACCACCACCACCACCACAGCAGAAGGTCTTTTCGTGAATGGTGTCAGGATCCATATCCACAAACCGGTTGGCCGAGGCCCGAATCAAAGCGCGGGGAATCTCAAACTGACCACCGGGATTGGGTCCCATGCGTGAGGCCCGCGCCACGTTACAGGAATCGTGGAAGGTGATGATCTTGTCATCGTTGGCGCTACGATCCATGGTCAACGCACCACGGTTGTACAGATCGTTGGTAAACTCACAAATATGTTGGGGCACGGGATAGCGGGGATCCAGATAGTCAAAGGGACCATTCAACGTGTTCCAGAAGGCATAAGCCACCCGCCACGCATGGCCACACTCACCCACCACAATACGCTTGACACCCAGCTCGCGAGCCTGATCGCTAATGCGCTTGGCGATCTTCTGCATCTGGTCAAAGTTGCCGATAAACATGCCAAAGTTGGCCGCCTCGGAAGCAACCGAACTGATGGTGTAACTAATACCAGCCTGGTGAAACACCTTGGCATAGCCCATCAACGAATCCACATGCGGGGCTGAGAAAAAGTCCGCTGAAGGCGGTACCAACAGAACCTCAGCACCCTTTTGATCCAGGGGTAGACGTACCTCATGACCGGTGGTCTCTAGGATATCATCTTCCAAAAAGTCCAAAGTACCCTTGAGCGCGGGTTTAGGAATGCCCAAGTTATTGCCCAGATCATGTACCTTACCCACGATCTCCGCAGAATACTTATGACCCACGCCAATGCTGTCCATCAGCTCACGGGCCGCCATGGTCACTTCGGCGGTGTCAATACCGTAAGGGCAAAAGACCGAACAACGGCGACACTGGGAACACTGGTGGAAATAGGTAAACCACTTCTCCAGAGTCTCTTCATTAAAGTCCGACGCCTTCACCAAACTGGGGAACAGCTTGCCACCCGGTGTAAAGTAACGGCGATAGACCTCGCGCATCAGCTCGGCGCGCTGCACCGGCATGTTGTTGGGATCTTGCGTGCCCAGATAGTAATGGCACTTATCGGTGCAGGAGCCGCACTTTACGCAGATGTCCATAAACACCTGCAAAGAACGGTATTTGGAGAGCAGATCCCCAAATTTTTCAATGCCTGCCTGCTGCCAATTTTCCACCCGCTCTCCGGGGAAATCCAGCGGCTCCATATGCTTGGCTTGGGCCGGAATGGGCTTGAGATGGCTCATCGTCCCAACCACAGGGGCTGGGGTTACAATGTCGTCACCAATTTCCGGTACATGGATGTCGTCAGCCACGTGAGGACTCCTCAGCTTAGCAAACCCTGTACAGCACAGGGTGCGATGTTCGTGTTCACCACCTCAAACCAAGGTGGATGCCTGTTCCAAACCAACCCGTCGCAAACTTAATACTTGGACCAAGGGTTGACGTGCTTGGCCTCTCTTGGGGTATCGGTCTGGTTGCGGGTGGGGCTGAAGAAGATCCCAACCATATGCATCAACTTGCTGAACGGGAAGATAATCATCAACGCCAATACCAGCAAGAAATGCAGCAAGAAAACCACATCACTGGGGGTCTCAAAGCCCTGCATCCCCAACCAACCCATCATCGCCGCCTTGATCTCCACCACATCCGGGTGGATGGCAAAGGTCATCAGCAGACCACTGCCGCCAATGGCCATGAGCAGCAGCAAAATCAGATAGTCAGCCTTAGACGAGATGTGGCGAAAACGATCCACCATCAGACGGCGTAGGAACAGAAAACCCAGACCACCCACCATGGCGATGCCAGCAACAATGCCAACAATCTGAAAATGGCCAGCGACCTCTGGAATATCTTCCACGAAATAGCGCAAATGACGCAATGTCACCAGCGCCAAGGCAACGTGAAAAAGGTAGCCGCCCATCCAAGTCCACTTATCCCCCTTAAACAGGCTGTTGAAAAAGGCTACCTCGGTAAAGAGGCGCCATGCAACACCCTGTTTGGTCAATGGGGCGGGGGTCGTTGGAATTTTTAAGGGGGCGGGGGTACGGGCATATTTGACGATACGCGCAAGAATACCGACAACAAAAATGCCCAAGGCGAGATAGGCGAGGATCATCAACATCCAGGTTTCCCCTCTGGCTGTTTACAGGTTCATAACCTTACTAAATTTCCACTGGATGACCAGCCCAAGGCTACACGGCGGCCATGCCCTCGTTTAAGTAACTCGCTGTAGGTGTCCAAACCGCAAATCTATCGAACACCTATAGTCAGATCCCTGTTCCGAAGGTCAAGGAAAGACCCATTCTCATGCTTTACACAAAGAAAACCGGCTTTGGCCAAAGGTGTACAGGGGCGAAAGCCGGTCTCTTTTTGCAACCACACCTCAAGGGTGCGGCCTCTCGGTCCGGGGGGTCCCCCCACAAGGGGATCCCCCCCGGCTGATGCGTGTTAGACGCAACCGGTAGGCTTGGGCAGGCCAGCAACCTTACAGGCTTGCTTAGCAGGACCACCGGGATACAGGTCATACAGGTACTTGGTGTTGCCCTTATCTTTGCCCAGCTTCTTACCAATGGCTTTGGTCAGAATGCGGATCATGGGAGCAATCTTGTACTCTTCATAGTACTCACGCAGGAAGTGAACAACTTCCCAGTGGGACTCAGTCATGTCGATGCCTTCTTCCTTAGCGAGGTAGTTGGCAACGTCTTCGTTCCACTGACCGAGATCGACGAGGTATCCGTCTTCGTCAGTTTCGTAGGTGGTACCGTTGAGTTCAAAGCTGGACATATCTCGTTCTCCATAATGGTGACACATTGGTGCCATCGTTCAGGCAAACAACCACACAATGGGTGGCTGTACGCTTTTTCGCGCCGCGATACAGCGTTTTTCAATCAAACATTAGCATATCATGGATTCCTAACGCACTGAAGTCAACCCCTCTAATCACGCTTGCGTGAATTGAAAAAGCGCGCGTTCAACAAGAATTCTCAAAAATCCGTGGGTTGCGTGAATTATACGTCATAAATTTTGACGAATGCTAGGGATTGATTTTATCCATTAGTTGACAGAAAAGCCAAGGATGACCAGAATCCACCCCAACTTTATCTGCGCTTTGGCGCAATCAGCGCCCATGTGTGCAGGCGAAACATCGCCATACCATGGTTGCAACTTCATGAAAAAGTAGCTGTTAATCCCTGTTCCACAGCAGCTACTGGGGTTTATTGCTCAGGAGGCTCTTTATGAAACCCAAGCATCACGTTTTTGTCTGCATGAACCGTCGTCCCGAAGGCCACCCCCGTGGCTCCTGCCAAGCCAGTGGCTCCCAGGGTACCTTCGAAGCCTTTAATACCGAGCTCGAAAAGCGCGGTATGTACGAGCAGGTATTTGTTACCGGCACCTTCTGCATGGGTCCCTGTGACCGTGGCCCCGTGGCCGTGGTCTACCCCGAAGGGGTCTGGTACGGTAATGTCAAACCCGAAGATGTCAGCGAAATCTTCGACAAGCACTTTGTCGATGGCGGCGAACCCGTTGAGCGTCTGCGCATCATGTAAGGGACACACCACGGCTTAAAAAAAGGCGGCCCTCCCCTTGGAGGACCGCCTTTTTATCAACCAACACCGTGCATCCTGGGCAGCACAGGCATACACCGCCCCTTTGCCGCAGCCAAGAACCACCTCTCACCCTGGGGGCTCACCCCTGGGGGGGGTAGAGCCGCTCCAACAGCCGCCGGTATACCTCGGTCAACACCTCTAAATCCGCCACCGGCACCCGCTCATCCACTTTGTGCATGGTACTGCCCACCAGACCAAACTCCACCGTCTGCACACAATGGCGGGAGATAAAACGGGCGTCCGAGGTGCCCCCGCCGGTGGAGAGCTGCGGCTCCAACCCTGTGACCTGCGCCACCGTTGCCTTGACCGCCTCCACCAGAGGCCCACCCTCGGTAATAAAGGGCAGTCCCGAGGTCATCATCTGTAGATCATAATCGACCTCGGCCCCATCCAACACTTGGCGTATGCGGGCCTCCAAGCTCTCGGGGGTGTGCATGGCACTAAAGCGGATATTAAACCCCGCCGTCAGCTCACCCGGCACCACGTTGGTGGCACTACCACCCGACTGCACCGCCGTAAACTGAAGAGAAGTCGGCTGAAAAAACCGATCCCCTTGGTCAAACGTCATGCTGCTAATCGCCGCCAGCACCGGGGCGGCCCGGTGAATGGGATTATCCACCAAATGGGGATACGCCACATGCCCCTGCACCCCGCGAATGGTCAAACGACCGTTCACCGAACCACGCCGCCCATTCTTGATGCAATCCCCCAACTGTGCCGCACTGGTGGGCTCCCCCACCAAGCAGTAATCCATCTTCTCCTGCTGGCTCTCCAACCACTGTAACACCTTGAGGGTGCCATCCAGCGCATCCCCCTCTTCATCACCGGTAATGAGAAAACTTAGGCTATGCTGCTGCGCAAAATGGGGACGCGCCGCCAAAAAACGCGCGGTCGCGGCGACCATACAGGCCAAGCCACCCTTCATATCCACCGCCCCACGGCCCGTGATATAGCCCTCTTCCAGGGTCGCTGCAAAGGGGTCACTGGACCAGCGGCTGGTATCCCCTGCCCCCACCACATCGGTATGTCCGGCAAAGGTAAAATTGCGCCCCTTGCTGCCCAGCCGCGCGTAAAAGTTCTCCACATGACCAAAACGCAGTCGATGCACCGTAAAACCCAGATCCTCCAGATGGCGAATCAGCAGATCTTGGCAGCCATGATCCATTGGCGTCACTGACGGGGCCTGAATTAAGGCCCGCGCCAGTGCCACCGGATCCACCATTTCGGGTGAATAAACCGTCATTAGAACTCCCGCAGCAGCTCGTTGATGCCGGTCTTGGAACGGGTCTGTGCATCCACGGTTTTTACAATCACCGCACAATACAAGTTAGGGCCAGGCTGACCATTGGGCATGGGCTTGCCGGGCATGGTGCCGGAAACCACCACCGAATAGGGGGGCACATAGCCCATATGGATCTCACCGCTGGCACGATCCACAATCTTGGTGGATTTACCCAGATAAACCCCCATAGAGAGCACCGAACCCTCACCCACAATCACCCCTTCCGCCACTTCGGCGCGGGCACCAATAAAGCAATTATCCTCAATAATCACTGGATTGGCCTGTAGAGGCTCCAACACCCCACCAATACCTGCCCCCCCCGAGATGTGTACATTTTTACCAATCTGAGCACAGGAACCCACCGTTGCCCAGGTATCCACCATGGTACCAGAATCCACATAGGCACCAATGTTACAGTAAGAGGGCATCAACACCACACCAGGGGCAATATAGACCCCCTTACGGGCCGTGGCCGGGGGGACCGCGCGAAAACCAGCCTGTTTAAAACGCGCCTCGTCCCAACCCGCAAACTTCAAAGGCACCTTGTCAAAATAGGTGGCCCCCTCGTCGCCCATCACCTGATTGTCGTGCAGCTTAAAATAGAGCAGTACCGCCTTTTTGGCCCACTGGTTGACCACCCAACCATGCTCAGCCTCGGGATGATCGGGGTTTTTCTCCGCCACCCGCAATGTGCCAGCATCGATGGCTTCGATGGTCTCTAAAACGGCCCGACGCACCTCACCTGCGGTGCTGCTATTGATACCGTCACGTTCATCCCAGGCCTTCTCAATGATGGCTTGCAGATCGGACATTGGGGAATTCTCCTTCGCGTTGCACGTATGATTGCATTGAAAAAACGTTTTTTTCTGTTCAATGCATGGTTCAAAAAAGGGGTGGCGGCACCAACCGTGAACAACGCCCCCCTGGTTTTTGCTTAAACAGCCTGGGACTGCCCTATCATCTCTTGAGCGCACTGGGCAATGCGATGCATCGCCTCCCGATTTTGCTCTAACGTCGCCACTAGGGCAATACGGATATACCCATCCGCCGGGTTACCATGGGCCCCTTGACGCCCCAAATAGCCGCCGGGCAGCACCACCACATTATATTTTTCGTAGAGAGTGCGGGCAAACAACGCACCGCCACCGGGTACCTTGAGCCATAGATAAAAACTGGCCTCGGGGCGGGTCACGGGCAAAACCGGTGAGAGAATCGCCATGGACTCCTCCAGCTTGGCCCGGTAGGCCCGCCGATTCTCCTCCACATGCTGCTCATCATCCCAGGCGGCGATGGCCGCTTTTTGAATAAACGGCGGTGTGGCACAACCGGTGTAAGTGCGCAGCTTAAAGTAGTGGTCCAACAGTTGGGCATCCCCGGCGATAAAACCGGTGCGGGCCCCCGGCATGTTGGAACGCTTGGAGAGGGAGTGAAACACCAAACAGCGGGCAAAATCGTGCCGACCCATGGCCGCACACGCCTGCAACAATCCCGGCGGCGGGGCATCATACCAGATCTCCGAGTAGCACTCATCGGCACAGATCACAAAATCGTAGGTATCCGCCAGCCGAATGAGCTCCTGCAACTCCTCCAACGGATGCACCGCCCCGGTGGGGTTGGATGGGGAGCAGAGATAGACCATCTGCGTACGCGCCAACAACTCGGCATCCAACTGGGTAAAGGGGGGGCGCAAATGGGTCTCTTCCGTGGCGTCAATATGGACAGGCTCCACCCCCGCCATAAAACAGGCCCCCTCATAGATCTGGTAGAAGGGGTTGGGGGTCAATACCACCCCCCCCTTGGCCCGATCCACCACCGCCAACGCCACCGAAAAAATCGCCTCACGGGTGCCATTGGCCGACAGCACATGCCGGTCGGGATCCACACTGCCCGCTTGCAGTTCAAAACGGCGGGTCAACCAAGCCGCCATGCTTTCACGCAGGGCTCGCTCCCCTCGGGTGGTGGGATATTTGGCCATATCCCCATCCTGCAACGCCTCCATCATACGCTGGGTTACAAACGCCGGCGTGGGATGCTTGGGCTCACCAATGGAGATGTTCAGAGGGGATAACGCCCCATTGGGGGTAATTCCCTCAAACAAAACCGCCAGCTTCTCAAACGGATAGGGGTTGAGACGCGCCATTTCAGGATTCATGAATGCGATGCCTCCCTGGGGATAGCATGGTTGGTATCTTGGTCAGGGTCATGATCGACCCCCACCTGCCGGGTAGCGGGGTTAACATTACGGCTAAGCCAACGCACCAGATCCATCCAAATATTGCGGATCTCGCTGTTGCTGGGCATGATGCCCGCATATTTAAGCTCAATGGTAATGATGGGTATCTTCTTATACATGCCCGCATAGCGTCCCAAAGAGCCAGGATAGGTACCCAGCGGCGATAGATACAACGAACCCAGCCGCTTGGGGGGATTTTTGGGGGGGCCATCAAAATCCAACAACCCATAAGGGGCATGAATCGAGACGATCACATCAGGCTTAAAGCTCTCGATCTCTTGGGCGATCCAGCGGGATTCCGGCTCGCTCAAAGGGGCTGGACCCGGATAGCGGCGCGGATCGCGCAGGGTATCTTTCTCCCAATATTCTAAGGCCTTGTCGGCCCAATCTGGCGTGCCGAAATTACGGTTTAAATCAACCCCATGGGCGTTCATACGCACCGAATTTTCCTGGAGCAAACCATCTGGATTGGTCAGGGGAGCCACCCGCCAGTGAAACAACCCAGAGTGATACAAATTCAACTTTTCCAACCACCGAAAGGTAATGCTCACCGAAGAGTATTCGTCACCATGAATGCCCCCCAACACCAAAATCCGCCCCCTGGGAAGACGCTGCCCCAGGGGGGGATACTCCTTCACCAAAATGGGAATCCCCCCCACCGAATACCCACCCGTTGGGCGCAATTCTTGCGAAAGACAATCCTGTACCGAAACGCTGCCCAACTTGTTACCAATGCGCTGACAGGTCTGCTCCATGGAGAGCAACGGGCTCAAAGCACCAGTATCGCCCGCCTGTACCGGGGGGCAACCTAAAAAAAAGACAAGGGCCAATGGTAAGGCCCACCAGTGTTGAGCATGGGTCATCAGTGTCTATCCGCTAGCATGAGCACCATTTTAATGGGAACTAATAACAAACACCGTAATCTCGTTAGAAACGATGTTCGTTCACAAGGTGCATCGGGGAGTTTTACCAACCCTAGGCCCAAGCGTCAAATTGGAAACTCAAATCAGGGGAACCATTTTTTTTACGCCCCTCCGTTTTTCCGAAAGGATAGACCAAGCGGAAGCTTGTATCGGAACCGAGTTATGGGGTATAAATCTACGCTGGATCGTTTCTACTTAACAGGGCTTCTCTCTGTTACCAAAAGAGATCAAGACGGTTCGCGTCACATCCAATCTTCTATATTAAAGCGGGTAATCGGGGCATGATGCAACGACGTCAATTTTTGCAGGCTATGGCTGTAGGGGTATTCGGTGGAGCAGGAATGGTCGCCACAGAGGCCCATGCCATCGAAAAAGCTGTGCCCATGCCAAAAAAGACCGAGGCTTATCTGCGTGCCTCCATGGACCAAGCGGAGATCGAAGAGGCGGTGCGTCGCATCCGTAACTTCAATACCGCCCATAAAGACGATATTTTCCTCTCTCCCGCTCAATTTGCTACCCTAAAAAAGGTGAACATTCGCTTTACCCGGCTGGAAAATCTGGTCGGTCATGCCAATTTTCACCTGTTGGGCTTTGATGAAGCGATCAACCTGGCGAAAAATTTTAGCTCGGTGGAGTCCTTCTCCAAGGCTGAGCTGGATTTTCTGGAAGAGCTCTTTTTCCGCGATGCCGGTGCCTATGGCTTTAACGGCTACAAGCCCTTTACCCGTCTGACCGAAGAGATCCCCAAACGAGAGGTCAGCAAGTTGCCCTTCACCGGCAACTATCTCTACCGGGGCACCCCCGTACAGACCTACAATAAAATTCTCCGCGATGTGGGGGATAAGGTTATCCTTACCTCTGGTGTACGGAGCGTGATCAAGCAATTCCGTCTCTTTTTGCACAAAGCCGAAGAGAGTCAAGGCAACCTCTCCATGGCCTCCCGTTCGCTGGCCCCGCCGGGTTACTCTTTCCACGGTATCGGCGATTTTGATGTGGGGCAGGTGGGCTTTGGCTATCTTAACTTTACCGAGCACTTTGCCACCACCGAGGTGTTTAAGCGTCTGCGGGATCTCGGTTATGTCAACCTGCGCTACCCCCGCGACAACCTACTTGGGGTGCGTTTTGAACCCTGGCACATCAAGGTATTGTCGGTCTGAGCACCCCTCTGCTTGCCACACCTGTTGACGCCCAGATTGGCCTAGGAGCCAACCTGGGAGAGCCGTTGCGCAACTGCCAGCAGGCCCTGCTTATGCTGGACAAGCAGCCCCATGTCACGGTGACAGCCTGCTCATCCTGGTATCGTACCGAGCCCTTGGGACCACAACAGCCCGACTATATCAACGGCGCGGCCACCCTGACCACCACCCTGTCCCCCTTGGCGTTGCTGGCGCTCTTGTTGGATGTTGAGCAACAGATGGGACGAGACCGCCACCGGGAACAGCGCTGGGGACCCAGAGCGCTGGATCTGGATCTGCTCTTTTATGCGGACCTGCTGTTGGATCACCCTCAGCTTATCTTGCCCCACCCCCAGTTGCACCTACGCCGTTTTGTGTTGCAGCCGCTTGGGGAGATTATCCCCACCAAGCGACACCCCAAACTGGGCAAAACCGTTGACACCCTCTTGAGTGAGGTTGAAGATAGGGGCCAAGTGGAGCGCCTGAGCTAAGGCGTGTTATTCACAGAGGTTGAGCCACCTTCCTCTTTTCCCCCAGGCAGAACGGTTATGAAAAAACGCGTGCGGGTACCGGATCTGGTACGCATGAAACAGCAGGGCGAGCCCATTGTGGCCCTGACCGCCTATGATTACACCCTGGCCCGCTTGGTGGACGCCGCCGATGTGGATCTGGTACTGGTAGGGGATTCGCTGGGTATGGTGGTACAGGGGCACGAAACCACCCTGCCCGTCACCCTGGATGAGATGATCTATCACACCCGCGCCGTTGCGCGGGGTTGCCAACGCGCCTTGGTGGTGCTGGATATGCCCTTTGGCTCGACCCAAAACGGCCCAGAGCGCACCTTTGAACAGGCCGCACGGGCTATGAAAGAGAGCGGTGCCGCCGCCATTAAGCTGGAGGGGGGGCAGGCTATGGCCGCCACGGTGGCCTATTTGACTGAACGCGCCATCCCCGTCATTGGCCATTTGGGACTCACCCCCCAATCGGTCCACGCCTTTGGTGGCTTTAAGATCCAGGGGCGTGACCAAGCCGCCGCCCAGCGCATCGCCGACGACGCCCTCGCCCTACAACAGGCCGGGGCAGGAGCCATTATTCTGGAGGGCATACCTGCGGCACTGGCCCAACAGGTAAGCCAATCCCTGACCATTCCCACCATTGGTATCGGTGCCGGGGTGGGGTGCGATGGGCAGGTTTTGGTTATCTATGATATGCTGGGACTGTATGGCGATCTGGCCCCCAAATTTGTCAAACGCTATCTTGATGGGGTACCCGTCATAGGGGGTGCCATTGGGGCCTATGTGCAAGAGGTCCGCAACCGCCAATTCCCCACCCCAGACCATAGCTTTGAGAAGTAGGATCAACCATGGAGAGCCTGCAAGATCGCGCCGCACTGCTGGCTTGGCGTAAACGCCAGGGCCACCAAAACATCGGCTTTGTACCCACCATGGGCTGCCTGCATGAGGGCCATTTGACCCTGCTGCGAGAGGCCCGCCAACGCTGTGAGCAGGTGGTGGTCTCGATCTTTGTCAACCCAACCCAATTTGGCCCCAATGAGGATTTTGACCTCTACCCCCGCACCTTTGAGGCCGATTGGGCACTGCTGGAGGCCGAGGGCTGCGATGCCCTGTTCCACCCCACGGTGGCCGCCATCTACCCCCCAGAGAACCCCAACCTGACCCATGTAACCCTACCAGCCCTCGCGGGTATGCTGTGTGGGGCGGTGCGTCCTGGCCATTTTGATGGGGTCGCTACTGTCGTGACCCTGCTGCTCAATCTGGTACGTCCCACCTCTGCCTTTTTTGGTTTAAAGGATTACCAGCAGTTTACCGTGTTACGCAGCATGGTGCAGGATCTGGCCATGCCGGTGGAGGTGATTGGTATACCCACCGTACGGGAGCCAGATGGCTTGGCCATGTCCAGCCGCAACCGCTATCTGGATGCCCCAGCCAGGGCCCAAGCTGTGGCCCTTAGTCAGGGGCTCAACCGCGCCTACCACGCCTATCAAGAGGGGCTGCATGACGCCACCGCATTGGCGCATTTGGTCGAACAAACCTTGCGGCAGGCAGGCATTGCGCGTATCGACTATGTAGCCGTGCGGGATGCCCTTACCCTGCAACCCTGGCAGGGTAAGGGGGCACCCGTGGTGCTGATTGCTGCCCATGTGGGGGCCGCGCGTTTGATTGATAATCTGGTTTTGGGTGCCCAACCCATCCCATCTGTTACCCAAGAATGAGGTTCAAACCATGAATCGCAGAACACGCTATGATGGCCTAAGCGGCACCCGTACCACCAAACAGCGATGGCCTAAACGGGTTCTATTGGTGGTCATCGTGCTGGGCGTGATCACCCTTGCTTTGCAGAGCTGCCAGGGTAAACGGATTGAGTCCACCGAGCGCTACGAATCGTTGACGATCCCGGAGAAAAAGTGATGAAACCGCAGCATGGGCTCAAGGGTGGGCGACCCCAGCGTCGAGGACAAGGCCCGGCCATGCTGCTTGCCGCCGCTTTGATGTGGGGCTCTGCCCAGGCTCAGGAGGCCCCTCCCCAGGTACAGGATGTGATCCCTCAAGGCAGTGCCATTGCCCCACCCGATGCCATTGAGTCATCGGCCCTCACCGGGTTTGAGTCCATTGGGCGGCCCTTTCCCCTTACCCCCAATGCGGTACGCCGCATGCTGGAGCAGGGTCAGGCCCAGTTGGCGCTGATGCTCAGTGAACAGGCCCTCAACCGGGGCAGTGGAGCACCGGTCACGGCGTTGCGTTGGCGGGAGCTCAAGGCCCGTGCCCATATGGCCCTAGGTCAGCAAAGCCAGGCATTGGAGGTACTGGAAAGCCTACCCACCGACACCATTGACCACACCCCGGAACTGGTGTTGATGATGGCCCAAGCGCAGCTCGCTAACGGTCAATTTCAAGAGGCCAGGGGGCGCTTTTCCCGCTTTTTAGTAGAGAATCCCGGCCACCCCCACGCCTATATTGCCCAGCGGGGCATCGGTATCTGTGAGTTAAAGCTTGGCGCGTTGGATCGAGCCCGCCTCCAGTTAGGACTCTACCGGGAGCGCCCAGACCGGCCCGAGCCTGACCCTGAGTGGATCTTGGCCATGGCTGAGCTCTCCCTTGCCCAAGGCGGGTGGGAGATGGCCCGTCATGGTCTTAAACAGCTGCCGGAAGAGACCCGCCGCAGCCAACCTGCGCGGGCGATCTTTTACCGCGCGGTACGCATGCAGGTCGCAGAAGCTGCCCAAACAGAGTTCACCCCCAAGCTGCTCATTGATCTGGAAAGTGCCCTGGCCCATAACCCTGGCGAGACCGAGGCACAGGAGCTGCGCATCCTGCACGCGAAGCTGTTTCACCAGTGGGCCACAACCCCGATTAAACGCGAAAAAAAGCCCACTGCCACGGTTCAACGCCTTATGCAGCGGCGCTGTCTGCTGCGCACTTTGCTTAACGCACCGCAGGGTTTGGAGCAGGCTCTCTTTCTAACCCAGCTGTTGGAACTGGAACAAGAAGCCCCCTTGGGACTCACCGCAGCGGGAGGGCTATTAACCCCTGAGGGTTTGGGCCTGACCCCCCTCACCCCACCGGTGCGGGCGGTCTTGGCTGAAACCCTGCTCCAGCAGCAGCGTCTTGCCGAGGCGGTCGCACTGTTAGGTTCCCAGCGCGAGCGGGATGGGGATCTGATCCGGTTGCAACTGCTGGCCATGGATACCTCCATGAGCGATGTCACCCTGGAGAGCCTTTTAGAAGAGCTGTCGCCCTCTGGCACCAACGGGGAACCTATGGTGTTACCCAGCCCCCTGCTTGAACCCATCGCCAAAGCGCTGCTGGCCTATACGCGGCATGGTCGTGAAGCCCAGGCTGAGCTGCTGTTGGCCCAGCTACAGACCCGTGAGGATGATCCCGCTGTTATACGGCTGCTGGCCTACCAAAAGGGGCTGATGTTGGAGTCACTGGGGGATCTGGAAGAGGCGCTGCTGCACTATGCAGGTATGAGCTTTCCCGCCGAAAAGATTGCCCCAGCTGCCGACCGCCTGCTGCCGGAGAGCCCCAAGGAGGCCACCGCCCGCCTGCTTATTCAACTGGGTAAAACCAGCGAAGCGGACAAACTGCTGGGAAAAACCGAAACCCCGTCAAACAGCCCCAAGGGTGGCACCCCCACCCCTGCTGGTGTGGTCAAACCCTAAGCGGCTTTTGTCCCCTACAGCAGCGTATCCAGGGCCTCTTCAATAGCGTCCCAGCCCTGGTGCAGTTGTGCATCGCTCACACAATAGGGTGGCAGTAGATAGACGGTATTCCCCAAGGGGCGCATCAACAATCCCTTTTCAATAAAAAAGGCCTTCAACTTGGGGCCAATCTCTGCCCCATAGCCGCCATCGGCCACCCGCAGGTCAATGGCCCCAATGCTCCCACAGACCCGGGGCCGCACCGCCTTGGCATGCTTCTGCAAAGGCTCTAAGCGCTGCTGGTGTAGTGCGGCGATCTGGCCAATCCGGGCCAAGCTGCCCTCTTGCTCAAACAGCTCCAACGAGGCCAGCGCCGCCACACACCCCAGCGGATTGGCGGTAAAGGAGTGGCCATGGGCCAACGCCCGTTCAAACCCCTCCCCCATAAATGCCTGATAGATGGGCTCTCGCACCACCGTCACCGACATGGGCATAAATCCTGCGGTCAAGCCTTTGGAGAGACAAATAATATCCGGGTAATCCCCACATTGCTGAAAGGCAAACAGCGTTCCGGTACGGCCAAAGCCGGTCATCACTTCATCCAAAATCACCAACACCCCGGCGGCCCGGCAGCGCTCCATCACCTGCTGCACAAAACCCGCACGGGCCATACGCATACCCGCAGCTCCCTGCACCAAGGGCTCCATAAGCAGCGCCCCACACTGCGGGCCATGGGTGGCGAGGTAGTCATCCAACTGGCTTAATACCAGCGCCTCCCGCAGCTCGGGGGTGGGATCACCCAGCCAGGTGGCCGGATAGTCCAGCAGATCCACATGAAACAGCATGGCTTGAAAGGCGTCAAAAAAGCCCGAGCCCTGCCCCATCGACATGGCCCCCACCGTATCCCCATGATAGCCCCCACGAAACGCCACAAAGCGATGCCGTGGAGTACCCTGGTTAATATGGTATTGGGCCGCCATTTTAAGCGCCACCTCCACCGCCGTAGAGCCATCATCGGAAAAAAAGACGCGGTCTAAATCACCCCCCAATGTTTCACTCAGCCGCGTTGCCAAATTCACCGCCGGGGCATGGGTAAACCCAGCAAAAATCACCTGCTCAAGGGTCTGTGCCTGTTGGGCAATGGCGGCGGCAATGGCGGGATGGGCATGACCGTGGGTCGTTACCCACCAAGAGGCATTTAAATCAATAAAGGTACGGCCATCCACACTGGTCAGGGTGGCACCACGAGCCGAGGCCATGGGAATGGGATCTGGAGCGGTTTGCGCCTGAGTAAAGGGGTGCCAACAGTGACGTTTATCCCATTGGATCAGATCGGCTGAAGGGGTCATCGGTTTCTACGCTCAAAAAGGAGTGATGGAGCATTAAGCCCACGGTAACGCACCCCAGAGCCGCGCACACACTCGGCGGAGGCCCCCTTCGATGGTGCGTTTTGACCACACATCCACCCACCAAACGACCGCGCCTACTCCGCCCAACCCACCGCCGCCAACCGCTCTGGGGTGAGGGGCTCAAGGGGAGGAATATGGGCCAACAGAGGTCGCTGGCCAAAGTGCCGCAAGGCGGCAAAGTTGGAGGGATTGGCCTCGCCACAGGCGATTAATCCCAGCACCTGCAAGCCCCGCCCCTCTAGCGCTTGCAGGGTAAGCAGGGTGTGATTAAGGGTACCCAATCCGGTGCGCGTTACCACAATCACCGGCAGCCCCAACCACACCATAAGGTCCAACATGGTGTGCTGTTGGTTGATGGGCACCAAAACACCACCAGCCCCCTCCACCACCAGTGGAGCCTCACACGGGGGCAGTTGAAAATCCTCCAGATGGATGGCAATGCCCTGGGCCGCAGCCGATGCATGGGGCGAGAGGGGGGCCTGTAGGCGAAACCGTTCGGCAAACAGCCGGCTGCTATCCAGTTGCGCCAGCTCCGTCACCACTTGGCTATCGGTGGCTCCCTCCAAGCCCGACTGAATGGGTTTCCAATAGCTGGCTTGCCACTGATGCAGCAACCAAGCGCTGGCAACACTCTTACCCACGTGGGTATCGGTACCGGTTACAAAGACACCACGGGCAGGCGGGGTTAAGATCAAGGCCGCTTGTCCCGATAGTTTTCGGCCTGATCTTCCAAATTTTCCATGCGTTTGTCCGACAGGCCCAACTTTTTACCAAACCCTTTCAACACCTGACGATCCAGCTCCGAAGGTTGATAATCCGCATCCACCCCTGCGGATTCTGCCAAACCCATGAGCTCTTGTTTTTTCTGCTCCAGGTAGCCATGATCAACCCCTTTAAGGGCTTCTCGCACGCCACCATCGCGTAGGGCATCCAACAGCTCGGGGTTATCCCCCATCGTCTCATCGACAATGCCCAGCGCTTCACGGCCCGCATGGATTTTACGCTTCAAATCCTCCAGCAGGCCACCCCCTTCCAGATGCCCCGCATTGAGCTCTTCCTCTGGCCCCATGTCTATCCCCCCTTCACGGATCACCAGCTCATGCTCTTTAGAGGTATCCGCCTTTACCTGACTCCAACCCAGATAGTCCAAGAGGGGATTCCAGCGCTCTGGGGTCAAATAGTAGTCCGCGGGCAACTCCGCCTGCCGCTGCTTCTCCTCCAGATAGGACTCCACAAAGGGCTCCCAATCGTTTTTTGGGGGGCTGGAATCGGAGCATCCAGCCAACAGCAGTAGGCTTAGCGCAGCGCTCCAAAATCGGTCGCGGGGGGACAACATACTTCAAGCTCCTTGGTCGAAGAGGGGCTACTCCTCCTCTATTTTCTCCACAAAAAAACCAGCATCTTCCACCATTTTAACGGTCTTCTCCGCCATATGACCAGTGGTATTCAGATAGCCTTCTGCAAACAGGGAGTTCGCCGGGTAGAGGGCCATGGACTCCATACCCCGTAGATTGCTCTCTCGCCCCCCTGCTGCCCGTACCTCGGCATCGGGATTAAAAAAGCGGAACAGCGCCAAGGCCCGCAAAGCATACGCCGGCGTCAACTGGTCCACCGCCCCCAGTTGAGCCCCCTCGACATGCACATAAAAATTAACGGGGATCGAGCGGGCCTGCAAGCTCCGCAGGGTGGTGGCAACCTCCACAATCTCTTCGGGCTTTTCCCCCATGCCGATAATGATGCCACTGCACACCTCCAGCCCTGCGCGGCGGGCCTCCTGCAAGGTGTTCAGACGGTCCCCATAGCTATGGGTGGTACAAATAGAGCCATAATAACCATCGGCGGTATTGAGATTATGGTTGTAGCGGTCCAACCCAGCCTCTTTCAGCTCACGGGCTTTGTTGGCATCCAAAAAGCCGGCCGACAAACAGACCTCCACCGGCCAGCGGGATTTAATCTCCCGAATCAGCTTGGACATATGGTCGATGCGCTCCGCATGGGGCGAACGCCCCGACGACACCATGCAGTAACGATAGGCCCCGGATTCATAGGCTTTGCGTGCCCCTTCCAGGATCTCCTCATCACTTTTGATGCTGTATTTCTCAATGGGTGCCTTACTATTTTTAGCCTGGGCGCAGTAGTTACAATCCTCAGAGCAGTAGCCATTCTGCACATTGTTGAGAATATGGATGCGTACACCCCGCCCAAAATGGTGAAACCGCACCCGAAAGGCCGCTTGCAATAAGGGTAGCAGCTCGATACCCGGATCGGTCAACAGCCGCAACCCACTCTGGGCGTCGGGTAGCTGACCAGCCAAGGCGGCCTCGGCCATACTATCCAGCCATGCATGACCGCTCAAACCCGGTTCACCCCGGCGACCCGTTTCAATGGATGGGGCGGTCGTCGAAACTGCGTGTATAGAATCCGTAGAGTACATGATAAGTCACCGTAAAACCGTGTTGTCCACCCCGGGTTGCCTGCAACATGCGCCGCATCAGCGCTGCCGATACCGGACGATGCTGCCCAGAGGGTTGATGCGCCCCAACCTCGCGCAAGGCGCGTAAAAAACCGTGTCCCGAACTGTGGGCCACCGGAATATGATCCTCCTCCACATCCCCCTCACCACCGCTGGGCCACATCTCCTGCAACTGAGCCACATCGGGATAATCCGGGCGCCCAAAGGGGGAGCCATATTGGGCACACACCCCCCGCCACTCCCGAAAGGTCTCATCCCCCAGGGTGGCAAAGGCCAACATACCATTGGTCTTTAACAGCGAACTTAACCCCTGTAATGCCCCTGGCAGATCACCAAACCACTGCATCGCCATGCTCGATACCACTAGGTCAAAGGGACCACGCACCGCGCAGTGCTCCCCATCCATCACCATAAACTGGCGCTGACCCGGTAGATCCGAGAGATGGGATTGGCAGCGCACCAACATGGGCGCTGAAATATCGGTAAACAGAAACGACCCCCCCGGCCACTGGCGCATCAAATGGCGGCTTAAAAAACCGGTCCCGCAACCAATTTCCAACACCCGTGGCCGCTCCGGCAGTGGAAAATCCACCAACCGCTCCGCCAACTCATCGGCCACATGCTGCTGTACCAGCGCCTTACGGTGGTAGTTCAGCGCCCGACCAAAATTTTTCCCCACACGTCCATTGCGGTTGCCTTCCCCTCGGTTGGGCAGGTTCATAACCACGACTCCAAACTCTGTTGTAACGCTGCGGCCATCTGCTGACCATGGGTCAACGGTAAGAGGTGACTACCCCCCTCGATCCACTGTAATGCCGATCCACCAAACATCTGCTCACTCATGGCGGCGCTCACAATGGCATCTTCACGGCTGGCAATGGCCAAAAAGGGGTGCGACCACCCCTGTAATATCGCCCGCCCATCCCAACGGCTAATCGCCGCCAACCCCTCATCCAAACGGGCCACATGGGGCTTGACCCCAGGGGGCAGACCCATGACCGGCAAACCACTCCGGCTGCCAAAATCCCGCAGCACCTGCATGGCATCCACCGTCAACTGCTTGCGCATGCGCCCAATCACCCGCGCACCCACCCCATGGGGAAAATCAGCACCCTGGTGAAAACGGCTAAAACCGTTGATAAAAACCAAGCCCCGGCAACGCTCCTTACAGCGGGCGAGTGCCGCCATCTGCGGGGTTTCGGCCTCCCCCAGCAGCGCTTGCAGCAACCACAACCCCCCCATGGAGTGCCCAACCCCCAGCCAATCCCCCTCCGGCAGGGGCACCGTCACCTGTCCATGGGGATGAAAAAAACCCAAATCGGCCCGTAACAGCTCCACGGGCCCCATATGCCCCAGCATGGGCCGCCACAGGCCAGGAGCCAAGCCCCAACCATGGACCATCAACACGGTTCTCATCGCACACCCATGCCAAAGAGCCTTGCCCTTGCCAATCCTCGACCACCCTTTGACCCCGCCCAAACCCCAGTCTCAACCATTGATCTCTCGCAAACAGCGGGGCACCGCAGCGGCCAGCAGGCTCCAATCCTCATCGCTGTGGGCGGCACTCAAAGAGAGCCTTAAGCGACTGGTTCCCTCCGGCACGGTCGGTGGACGGATGGCGATCCCCAACAGACCCTCTGCCCGCAACCCCTCACTCAACGCCAAAGTACGCTGCTCATCCCCCACCATCACCGGAATAATCGGCGTCGAACTGTTACCTGTATCCAAACCCGCTGCGCGCAAAGCAGCTCGTACCCGCTGGGCACCCGCCAACACCCGCGCCCGTACCTCGCCCATCTGGGGCAGCAACTCCAACGCGGCATCCATCGCCCCCAACACCCCAGGGGGGAGAGCCGTGCTGTAGATAAACCCCCCTGCCCGATTGATCAGGTAGGCCCGCAGCGCGTGGCTACAGGTCACATACGCGCCAAATCCCCCCAACCCCTTGCTAAAGGTCCCCATCACCAAATCCACCTGCCCCGGATAGGCCGCCGCCAAACCAAAGCCATCGGGTCCCAATACCCCGGTGGCATGGGCTTCATCCAGATATAAAAAGGCCCCATAACGCTGTTTGAGCGCGATCAACCCCCCCACATCAATCCGGTCTCCATCCATACTGAACACCGTTTCGGAGAGGATAAATTTAGCGACCTTTTCCCCTGCGTGCCTCTTTAACAACCTCTCCAGATGGTCCAGATCGCCATGCCGATAGCGTAGCTGCCGCACCCCCGCCAATTGGACACCGTGATGCATGGAGGCATGGTTTAACCGGTCGGAAAAAACCAGTGGCTCCCCCCCCAACACCCGTTTATCCAACAGCGCCGGAATCACCGAACTGTTGGCCTGATAGCCCGCATTGAGCACCAATGCAGCCTCACACCCCTTACCTGCCACCAAGCGGGCTTCAATGCGTGCAAAGGGCTCCAGATCGCCACACACCAGCCGCGAAGCCTGGGCCCCTGTCCCCCACTGCTCGGTCCACGCCATGGCCCGCTGCTTCAACAGGGGGTGATCTGCCAAACCCATGTAGTTGTTGGATGAAAAGTTGATCAGCTCCACCCCATCCCGCAACACCCGGCCACGGGGCAGCGGCTGCACCGCGTGCAGCTGACGCCATTGACCCGCCGCCTCTCTGCTTTGACAAAAGGCACGGTATGCTAAGTGTGGTTGCTCCATAGCCGCCAGTTTAGTCAACTTACTAAACAAAGAAAAGGTTTACTTAGCCCACCGGTCACGGCTTTGATGCAGAGGGTAAAAGGTAGGCTGGAGCAAGGTTTAATAACGCATTTTATACCAGCAGACAAAGCTGTGGTTGGCTTGGCTCTTATTACGCTGTCGCATGGGGTCCTGTTGATCCATCTCCAAGATGGAGCGACAGCGCAGTGTCCCTTGTGTACGGGAAAGCGATTCATCCAACAACGCTTCCAGGGTGGCAAACAACGTGGGCGAGACCCCCTCCAGGCGCATCACATTCCCCACCAGCCCTACCCCAATCGCCTCAGAGGCGGTGCTAATGGACTCAAAAGCGAGGCGTAAATGGTGTATATAGCCCTGCTCGTCGTTGTAGCGGTAGCTGTTGATGCCTCCCTCACCATCGCCCTGGGGAAGCTGCATAACGATGCCAGAAAATTGCGTTTCAAAGGCGGCCTCTAGCGGAACATGGGTACGTCCCGTATTGGAGGGGTCTCCTGGTACGCGGCCCGTGCGTTCATGGTAAAGATCATAGGCTTGTACCCAGCCGCCTATAAAAACGCGGGCGATCTTTTTGTTCTGCGCATTGTGTTGCAGCTCAATCCCCACCATGACGATACCCAACAACCCGCCGATAATGAGCAGACCTAGCAGCATCTCAATCAAGGTGATACCCAACATTTTGTCATGGCGATGACAGCACCACCGCAAAAACATGGTTTACCCCCCCTATTTTATCATGCCGGGCCATGCACCCATGGAATACCAAACCCCCCGCAGCACCCACCCCACACGGTTAAGCTGGCTCGACCTCACTTACACGATGAAGCTTTTAACGATTGTTGGCATAAAAATGGACCACATCCTCGATCTGCTCATCGTTTAATTCGCCGATAAAATTGCGCATTTTTTCTGGCTGTGGCGGTATTTTACCCGCTGTTCTAAACTGGTGTAGGCGCAGACGCAGATAGGCCATGCGCTGACCGGCCAAGCGGGGATTTTCATCAAATTGCACCCTACCCCCCTCGCGGTGACAGCGCTCACAGCCCTTAACCAAGCTTTTGCCCCGCTCTGCCCGCTTTTGCTCCACCGGTTGCCAGGGACTTACCCAACGTTGCTGGGCAAAGTGGGCAGCATAGGCCGCCTGTTGGTGCGGGGGTATCTGCCTATGGGCGGCCACCTCGGTGGGGCGTTTGCCTGTGGCATAATCTTTTAAAACCTCTGTTAAATAAAATGTATTTTGGCTGCCAATCAGCGGCGTAACATCGGTTTTAACCGGTTCACCGCTCTTTTTGTGGCAGGGCAGACAGGGCTCTAACAGCGAACCTCCGTAGGATGGACTGGGGATCATCAAAACCGCCACCACACACAGCCGCAGTAACATGCTTGGTTTGACTCCACTTAACAGAATCTACAGCGTTCAGGCACGCCCAGGGATGGATGGACAATACCCCCTAGTTTTTGTTCCACACTGCACCGCCGGACTCTCTGTCCAACAACTGCAAAAAGGCCTCATGGGCCTGCGTGCTCTCTTCACTCACCTGCCAGTCGCGGGGAGCCATCATCAGCCCTGGACCGGGTGCGCCATCTTTTGGGCTATCCGACGGCTGCGCAATTCGGCCGCTCTCATCGGCGGCCATCTCTAAACTAAACTGGTTGCCCCCCATCAGCTCCACATAGACTTCTGCCAATAGGTGGGCATCCAGCAGTGCGCCGTGGAAGGTCCGTCCCGAGTTATCAACCCCCAACCGTTTACACAGGGCATCCAGGTTGACCGTGGAGCCGGGAAATTTACGCCGGGCTAAGGGAATGGTATCAATGGCCCGTTCCATGGGCATGACCAAGCGTTTATTCAGACGGGTAAGTTCGGCATTTAAAAAGCGCATATCAAATTCGGCGTTGTGGATAACCAAGCTATCCTCGCCGATAAAGGCCAAAAATTCGTGGTATATTTCCTTAAATTTTGGGCTGTTGGCCACATCGGCATCGGTAATACCGTGTACTTTGGTGGCGTCAGCGGGTATCTCCCGCTCGGGATTGACATACCATTGCCGTTCATCCCCTTTGCGCATATTGACCAGTTCAACACAACCGATTTCAATAATGCGGTGGCCCTCTTTGGGATCAAAGCCGGTGGTTTCTGTATCCAGAACGATCAATCTCTCCATCAGGAAACCCCCGCTAGGATCTTCTGTGCGCTCTTCTCGCCGTTTAATACACAGTCGGATACGCTCACCCCATCCCGCCAGTTAGCACGCAAATGCAGCCCTTTGTAGCCTGCCAATGCCCTATCAATATCCCCTACCCGTTGCAAATGGCCCTGTTCATATTGGGCGATGGCATGAGTATAGCGGGTTAGGTGGACATATTCGGCCCCGTGTTGGATGCCTAGGGCGGCCATCATATCCTGATCCACCTGAGTCACCACCTTCTCCTCTGACCATTGGGTGATGGAGGGGTTGGTCATACCCCCGATAAAGCAGGTGAGCAGCGCTTTATCTTGGGGAGCTCGACCTGGGAACAGGGTGGTGGAAAAGAGTCCACCAAGGGTTGTAACCTGCTCTTTTCGTGGTATTAAAAAACCAAATCCATCGAGAGAATGGTTTATATCTTGTTTGGCATAGCCCAGGGCCACCGAATCCACAGGGGCGTAGCGGATGCTCTCCAGCAGGTCTGCGGCTTGAGGGCTTAGGGGGCGCAGCAGTTGGGCGGAGACTGAAGCGGGAGTGGCCAGCACCACTTGGGAGGCGATGATGCTGTGGGGTTCACCCCCGTGTTGCCCCCCTTGTTGCCAGCTAACCTGCCACGCAGCGCCATGTTGGCAGAGGGCGGTTACTTGGGCGTTGGTGTGGATGCTCTGGTGGGGCAACCTGTTCGCGATGGTGGCGGGCAGAGTTTCCATACCTGTCTCAAAAGAGATCATGCGTCCACGGGGCATGCCGGCGGCTTTACGGATTTTTCCCAGGGCGATGGCCCCTTTAATCAGGGAGCCATATTTGGCTTCGAGCGCATAGATTTTAGCCACAGCGGCCCGTACAGAGAGCTGTTTAGGGTCGCCTGCGTAGACGCCAGAGACAAAGGGTTCAATGGCGTAATCGAGGAACTCTTGACCCAAACGTCGGATGACAAATTGGGCAATACTCTCTTCTTGTTCGCTCTTACCGATAAAGGGCTCCAGGCATAAGCGTAGTTTGGCAGAGAGGGAAAACAGGGGTGTTTTTATAAATCCTGGTGGGGAGGTTGGCAGCACATGCAGTTGACCCCCTTTCATAACAAAGCGGCGGGCGGCTAGGGGGTTGGCTTCTTGAAGTTCGGATTCCAACGCCATATCTGTGATGATACGGCCCAAGGCATCTTCTTCGTCGCCGGGTTTTTGCAGGGTGGAGTTGGGTCCGTGTTCGATCAGGTAGCCTTCCGGGTTACGGCTGGTGCGTATATTACCGCCCACGCGGTCACGGGACTCCAGCAATATGACTTTTTCTCCCTTTTTATGCAGAAACCAGGCTGTGGAGAGACCGGAGATACCGCCGCCGATGATAAGAATGGGATTTTTTGTCATGCTGTTATAATCCTGAACGGGGCTGGGTGGGGGATCTCTTTTTCAAAGGATAAATTTTTCCGAGGATCATACCTTATTTCATTGTTTTTACGATTGAAAAAAGGTTAAGCGCCACCCTGCACCCGCTGGGTGGGCAAGCAGAGCTCACCCACCCAGCCTCCCCCGATCCCTTTTCATAAGGCTCTAGGGTATGCAAGGTCTCTCCAATAGCCCCTCTACCATATCGACCCGTGCAAGGATCTCCATGGCGATAAACCCCTTACTATATCGTCCGCGAAAAAGTCTTCTTCTGCTCTGCATTCCGTAAATACCAATCAAACGTCATGCATATGTTGCGTATCAATAACCGACCACCCGGCGTACACCGTATCAAACGTCCATCATCCTCAATCAACCCCTCCTCTACCATACGCTTGATATCCTCCTGCTCAACACTAAAATATTGATCAAAATCAATATGATGTTTTTTGGATATCTGCTCACGATCCAACTGAAAATCGCAAATCATGCGCATAATAACATCCTGACGCAACATGTCATCTTCCGTCAGCTCCAAACCCTTGAAAATGGCCAATTCGCCACGCTCAATACGCTCATAATAGGGTTCTAACTCCTTGATGTTCTGCGCAAACGTATTGCCAATCTGGCTGATGGATGTCGAGCCCATCGAAACCAAATCACACTCCGCATGGGTTGTGTAACCCTGAAAATTGCGATGCAATACCCCCTGCCGCTGCGCCACCGCTAACTCATCATCCGGCTTGGCAAAATGGTCCATGCCAATGTACACATAACCCGCTTCCACCAACATCTGCGCCGCCATCTCCAATATCTTTAACTTGGTGTCCGGCGATGGTAAATCCGCCTCGTTGATGCGCCGCTGAGGCTTAAAATATTGCGGTAAATGGGCATAATTAAAAACCGCTAAACGATCTGGATCCAAATCCTCAATGGTCGCCCTCAAAGTTTCCCTAAAACCTGCCTCGCTCTGAAAGGGTAAACCATAAATCAAATCCACATTCACCGACGCATAACCAGAATCCCGTGCCTCATCCACCACCCGCTTGGTCAAATCCAATGGCTGTATGCGGTTCACCGCCTTCTGCACCACCGGATCCAAATCCTGTACACCTATAGAGATTCGATTCATCCCCATCTTGCGCAAACCCGCCACCGCCCCAACCGGTAACTCCCGTGGGTCTGCCTCAAAGCTATACTCCCCCCGCGCATCCTCCACCAACGTAAAGTGCGCGTTCACCGCATCCCACAACCGTTGCAACTGCCCATTGTCCAAATAGGTGGGGGTACCTCCCCCCAAATGCAACTGCACAACCTCCCGCTTGCGGTCAAATAAGGCCCCCATACGGGCGACTTCCTGAAGCAAATACTCCAAATAACGCGCCCCCCGCGCACGATCTGGCGTAATCACCTTATTGCACGCGCAGTAATAACAAACCGTGTCACAAAAGGGGATGTGAAAATAGAGCGATAATGGCTTGCCAGGATCCTTCTGCTGAGAACGCGCCACCGCCTGCCTAAACGCATCAGGACCAAAATCCTCACGAAAATGCGGCGCCGTTGGATACGACGTATAACGCGGACCCGACTTGTTGTAGCGGTTGATCAGCTCTAAATCAAATTGCCATACCTGGCTAATGGGCGCATGCATCACGCTACTCCCTGATGAATTTTCAAGCCCTCTTCCTTTACCGCCCTTACCAACGCTTCAACATGATCCGGGCTCATATCCGGTGCCATGCCATGCCCCAAATTAAAGATATGTCCCGGATGCGGCCCAAACGCCTGCAAAACCTCCCGCGCACCTTGAGCGATACGCTCTGGCGATGCATACAACAGCGCAGGGTCCATATTGCCCTGTAAGGCAACCTTATGACCAATCCGTTCCCTTAATGGACCAATCTCCGAGGTCCAATCCAGACCCACTACATCACAACCACTCTGCGCAATATCTTCCACCATGGCGTTGCAACCCTTGGCAAACAGAATCACCGGTATCCGCTCACCCGCGCTATTGGTCCGATCCAAACGATCCACCACCGCCTTCATGCTGCGCAACGAAAATTCCCTAAAAGTCGGCTGACTCAATACCCCACCCCAGGTATCAAAAATCTGCACCGCCTGTGCGCCATGTCTAATCTGCGCATTTAAATAGGCCGCCACCATATCTGCTAACTTGTCCAGCAGCAGATGCATCGACTCTGGCGCGTCATAGAGCATGCCCTTAACCAAACCAAAGGTCTTACTCGACCCCCCCTCCACCATATAGGTCGCCAACGTCCAAGGAGAACCCGAAAAACCAATCAAAGGGATCTCCTCGTTCAACGCCTTACGAATCGAGGCCACCGCCCGCATCACATAATCCAAACTATCCTCTGGATCGGTATGTATAAGCTTTTCAATATCTCCATGCACACGCACCGGCGGATCCAAAAGAGGACCCTCCCCCGTGGCAAACCGAACATCCATACCCATCGCTTCAGGAATGACCAAAATATCCGAAAACAGAATCGCCGCATCCAACCCATACCGGCGAATGGGCTGCATCGTCACCTCAGTTGCCAACTCTGTATTTTTGCACAACGCCATAAAATCCCCAGCCTGTGCCCGTGTTTTCCGATACTCCGGCAGATAACGCCCCGCTTGACGCATTAACCAAATAGGCGTGCGGTCTACAGGCTGACGAAAACAGGCTTGGATAAAGCGGTGTTTGGATTTCATGAGAAACTTTCACAAAAATAGTAACGGCAAAACAAGCACCCTGTTTTTCAACCATGGTGCGACTTGCCAAACTTAAACAGAGAAGAGTCAGTTCTATGGACTATACGGATTTGGCGGGCGCAGTGTCAATTCCAGGGACCACCGCAGGTTAACAATTATTTCTAAATAGATTTTAAAAGATTGAATTAGAAAAAGGTGCTGTGGATAACTGGAATAAACAAAAAAACATATTGAAATTCAAATCATTAAAAGAGCATATAAACGTGCATAAAGCCTAGGATGATCCCCCTATAATTTGGGGAGCAAAAGATAATCACGTCAAAAAAACGAGTTATGAACAGCCAGAGATAGCAGGTCAACAGGGGTTTTGCACAACGTGTTGTGGATAAGTTTTTCCCCTACTTCACAGGTAAGGGACAAGATTTACCATCCACCTCAGCGGTATCCTTTTTATAAGCTACCGGATAACCAATAAACGCTTGAGCCCCCCCATGCAGGGGTATAATGGTCTCCTCTGTCAAGCGTATCCAACGCTCTCGCACATTAAGTTCCCGCAGTGTTCCATCGGCGTTGGGTTGGGCCGCTTCGGTGTGTTGATAAACCAGACGCATAACCACCACAGGTTGCGTGCTCTTCTGTGGATGGATCAAATAGTGGTTACGGATATCCAATGCCACATCCTTACCCCACTGTTTGAGTGTTTTATACTCATCCGGCTCTAACGAAAGCAAAACATACTGTTCAATTTTAAGATCATGGCTATCGTTGTAGGTGGTTAACAACGTCAGCCGCCGATCCTGCTGAGAAGTGCTAAAAATGGTGGCTTCCTGCTGCTCCATAGCCAATACCTGAGCCGCTAAAGCACTGGCTCCACGACGCCCAGCCGCATTGTGGTAGTAGTTAAAATATTCAAAAAATTTACGTTCCAACTGGTCAATAAAGGTCTCTCCCTGCTCATAGAGGCCCCGTTCCAGATAGTTAAGATGGTGCCCCATGGTGCGCAGCGCCATATCCAACAGTCGCTCAATTTTGACGTGAAAGTTGGTCAACTGATACCGATCATCCTCGTCACTGGGCTGCACCAACAGAGCAAAATCCAAGGGTAACATCATACGCATGAGTTTAATAAAACCCTCATGATGCACATCCCGCCATGCGGTATCGTACTCGTTTAGCCCCGGTAGATCCGGTGCCACCCCCGCAATATTTTTTTTAATCACCCGGTTGGCCAAACGACACCGAAAATGCTTGCGCAGAGAAGCGGGCATAACATCCGCCAGCAGCACCACCAAGGCGCTGTTATGCAGTTTATACTCTTTGGATGAGACCACCGAACCCGGACGTAATGAAGAACGACTGATAAAAGGATAGGGCTCACGCGCTTTGCGAAATTTATTATAGGAATCAATGAGTGTATGTTTGATGAGCGTATCTAAAATTTTTTCCCGCGCTTGCCAATAGGAATCAGCCTCCAAAACCCGCTGGATATTTGGGTCTGGATCAATGCGAAACATATCCCGTGGCATGGTCATGGGTGTGACAACTCCCTAAAGGTAAAAGGGGGAGGCAACCCAGAAACTATCCAAATAGATGGCCTCAAGGTTATACTCATTGAAACAGAGAAAATCGCTTTGAACAAGGATTGACGAAATTTATGGCCAACTTGACCGAGATTGAAACCCACCTACGCAACATACTCCAGTGCGACCGTATTGATGACTACTGCCCCAACGGCGTCCAGGTGCGTGGTGGGCACAACATCACCCGTGTGGTAAGTGGCGTAACCGCCTGTATGGCACTGTTTGAGGCTGCGGTGGCTGTTAATGCGCAGTTGATCATAACCCACCATGGTCTGTTTTGGAATAAAGACCCACGGGTTGTCGAGGGCATGCTTAAACATAGGCTTAAACTACTGTTAGAGCATGATATAACCCTGATGGGGTTTCACCTACCCCTGGACATGCATCCCGAGTTGGGTAACAATGCCCAAATTCTCAATCGGTTGCAACTCATAGCCGGTGAGCCTTTTGGTGTTTATAAGGGCAGTGCCCTTTCCAAAATGGGCCATTGGGAACAATCCCTGTCTTTGGATCAGGTCCAGCAAAAGCTGCAAAAGCTGTTTGGTGGAGAGCCTTTGGTACTGCCCTATGGACCACCAAACATTCGCAAAGTGGCCGTCTGTAGCGGGGGGGCACCAGAGTTGATTCACGAGGCCGTTACCGCTGGTGCCGATCTGTTTTTAACCGGCGAAGCCTCTGAACCGGTTTACCATGTGGCCCGTGAGATGGGCATTCACTTTGTCGCGGCTGGGCACCACCGCACCGAAATGTTTGGGGTGCAGGCTGTGGGTGAAAGGTTGGCCCAAACCTTTTCCCTGGAACACACCTTTATTGATATTCCCAACCCCATATAGGGTTCATGAACATGCTCTCTAAAGCGCTTAATATTAATGGTGAAACAGGCCTACTTGCGGTCATTGGGGACCCTGTAAGTCACTCCCTTTCACCCAAGATGCACAATCTGGCCCTGCGTCATTGTCAACTCAATTATTGTTATGTGGCGCTACCGGTCAAACCACACAATTTAGTGCGAGCGGTGCAGGGTTTTGCGGCTATGGGCATGCGCGGTTTTAATGCCACCATTCCCCACAAAGAGAACCTGCTCCCGCTGATGCACACCCTTAGTGAAGAGGCCAGCCATATTGGTGCCGTTAACACCGTGGTGATTGATGACGATGGCAAAATGACCGGTCATAATACCGATGCCTATGGGTTTATTACCGGACTTAAAGAGGCTTGGCGTAGTGACCTGTCGGGGTTAACCGCCATTATGTTGGGTTCTGGTGGCGCGGCACGGGCCATTTTATATGGACTTATTCAAGCCAAAGCCGCACGGGTTATCATCGCCAACCGTACCATTGAGCGTGCGCAGGCTCTGATTGAGGCCATGCAACCCTATGCACCCAACACACAGCTTATGGTTGCACCGACCCAAGCCGATCAACTGCCGCTGGAGTCGTGTGACCTGCTTATTAACACCACCAGTATGGGGTTAAAGGGAGAGACCATTCCCTATATTGACTTGGCACGACTTCCACACCACGCCTTCGTTAGTGATATTGTCTATGGTGCCCATCCTACCCCACTGCTACGGGCCACCGCACAACATCAATTAGGCGGGCAGGATGGTCTGCCCATGTTGATCCATCAAGGGGCCAAAGCCTTTGAATTATGGACAGGGCACAGCATGCCCGTTGAGCTGGTTGAGCATACACTACGTCAGTAACATGTTTAAATAGATCGGTATTTTATAAAGCTATGGGTTATCCACAGAGGGCTGTTTAAAAGTCGCTGTAAGTGGCCCTGTGGTTATGTTCATAACGTCGTTTTTTTATGAGGTAGCCCTTTCATCCCCAACTTCAACAGAGGATCTAAGGGTAGATACTCCACCTGAGTGTGTCCCTAAAAGAGTTTGTTAAAGAGAGGGTTAACAGGGTTATTCTAGTTATCCACAGGCCCTTTTTATTCTACAATCTCTTTTATTTAAGATAGAACTGTTTGTTAAGAACCCTTTTTCACCAGGAGTTGCTCCATTGCCCCCAACCGCTTGGCTTGATCTTGGCACAGCTCTGGTCATTGGACTGGTGTTTGGCAGTTTTCTCAATGTTTGTGTTCACCGTATCCCCCTAAAAGAGAGCGTGGTTAACCCGCCATCCCACTGCCCCTTCTGTAAAAAAAATATTGTTTGGTATCATAATATACCAATATTTAGTTGGTTATGGTTAAAAGCACGCTGTGCCTATTGTCACCATCCCATCCATTGGCGTTACCCTTTGATGGAGTTATTGGGAGGGGTTGTGGTGGTGATGGCCATTGCCCGTTTTGGTTCAAATGCAGAAGGATGGTTATTGGCACTGTTTGGACTGGCGCTCTTGCTGCTCTCTGCGATAGATATGGAAAAGCGCATTCTGCCCAATATAATCACCTATCCCTTGCTGGTGGTGGGTGTGGTGTGTAGCGCACTGCCCATGTTGGGTAGTCCCTTTCCCTCAATGGGGGATGCCCTTTTGGGTATGGTGGTGGGGGCTGGTGGGTTGTTGGTACTCATTGAGGTGTGGTATCGCGTCACGGGGCGGGTGGCAATGGGCTTGGGGGATGTCAAGCTGGTGGGGGTATTGAGTGCTTGGTTGGGTTGGCAAGCGCTCTATTTTATTATTTTTGGTTCAGCTTTGTTGGGGGTCGTGGTGGGGGGTGGTTGGTTGATATGGGGGGGGAAAGAGAAACAGACCCCTATACCCTTTGGTCCCTTTTTGGCTTTATCGGCTTGGATTTATCTGTTTTTGGATGAATCCTTCAAGCAGGGTTATCTGCTGTGGATGGTTAGGAGTTAGCATGTATCTATTGGGTTTAACCGGTTCTATTGGCAGTGGCAAAAGCACGGTTGCGGCCATGTTGGTGGAGCGTGGCGCACGTTTATTGGATTCTGACCGGTTTGCGCGGGAAGCGTTAGAGCCTGGCACTGAGCAGTGGCATGCGGTGGTAGCCCGTTTTGGTCAAGATATTATGGAGGAAGGCGAGGGGGATATCCGCGCCTTGGATCGTCGAAAATTGGGTCAGATTGTTTTTGCCGATGAGCTTGCCCGTAAGGATTTAGAGTCCATTGTGCATCCTTATGTGTGGCGTATGCAGAGTAAATTATTGGCAAAATGGGCTGAAGAAGAGCCCAATACGGTGGTGGTGATAGATATTCCTTTGCTGTTTGAGACCAATGGCGAGGGGCGCTGTGACATGGCGGTGGTGGTAGGGTGTGGGGATCAACAGTGGGCACGGTTGGAGAATCGCCGGGGTATGAGTGATGATATGAAACGGCGGATTATTGCCCAGCAGATGCCCGAAGAAGAAAAAATTAAGCGTGGGGATTGGGTTATCTGGAATACAGGGACGCTGGATGAGACGGAGAAACAGATTGGTCAATTGTGGAACATGGTCTCGCTAGGGGCCAAAAATGGGGTAGGGGAGGCTTGGCCGGATGGATGGCACAAGTACGGGTACTGAGCCCTGTATAAAGGGATGGGGTAGGGGGGTGCTGGTTGGCCCACGTCAGGGTGGTGCCATGGTACAAGGTTAGGGCGCGGTTTGGCGGTGTGTTTAAGCCAATTCGCTGGGGGTTAGGTCACGCCAGCGGCGGTCGCGGTACCCTTCCAGGGGGGTGAATCTGGATTTATAGCGCATTTTTGGCGACTGTTTGATCCAATAGCCCAAGTAGACCCAGGGTTGCGCGGCCTGTTTAGCCGCTTCGGTTTGCCACAAGATGGCGTAGGTACCGAGACTGCGGGCTTTTTCATTGGGGTCGAAAAAGGTATAAACGGCAGAGAGGCTTTTGGGTTGATCGTCAACCACCGCCACCATGATCAAGCGACCGTTCAACCGAAACTCCACAAACCGGGTATGGGACCAAGAGGCGTTAAGAAACTCCATAAACTGGCTGGGTTGGGGGTCATCCATGGGGCCGCCGGCATGGCGTGAAGCGAGGTAGCGCCGGTAGAGTTCAAACCACTCTTCGCGGTGGGTTGGTGTGGCGGATGCAACGGTTAGGTCTTCATTACGTTTCCATATCCGGCGCATATTACGGCTCATTTTAAACCGCTCGACGGGAATACGTACAGAGACACAGGCATCGCATTGGGCGCAGTAGGGGCGGTAGACATGTTCACTGCTGCGACGAAACCCTCGCTCCATGAGATGCTCATAGAGGGGCGCACTCATGGGCAGGCTGGGTTCTACGAATAGAATGGCCGCTTCATGATTGTCTAAATAGCTGCATGCGTGTGGAGGGGTTAAGAGCAGATCCAAACGCTGCGCTGTTGCATCAATACGTGACATGCCAGTCATGAATTAAACCGTTTTAGCTGAGTACATAAGGTGGTTCGGCGACACCAATGTCGGGATAGCGGCTAATTTTACCCTCTGCGACCAAGGCATCCAACATGCGTTGAACACGCTGTTCATTTTCGCTGTTTGGCTGGCGGCCAAACAGTTTTCGATAGAACATAGTATAGGCCATAACGCGCGTTCCATCCTCAATATTTTTAGGGGTCAGCAGCGCCAGGATTCGATCTTTCATCTCTTGATCGGTCACGGGTTCGTTCTCCTACACTGTTTTTACGAGTTTTGGGTAACCGTGTTAACGTTTTCAGGTGCGCTTGCATTCCCGCCCCGCACGGGGCACCATGCAGCTTTGTACCATTTTTCGATAAGACGAAGATACAGGGAGTATCCACTTTGTTTAAAGGTACCACCATTCTTAGTGTGCGTCGGGGTAACCACGTGGTGATGGGTGGGGACGGTCAGGTCTCTATTGGCAACACCGTGGCAAAATCCAACGCGCGTAAGGTTAGATTAATGTCGGACGGGAAGGTTCTGGCTGGATTTGCGGGATCTACGGCGGACGCTTTTACCCTCTTTGAGCGTTTTGAGGGCAAGCTTTCCAAGCATGGGGGTAACCTGACGCGTGCGGCTGTGGAGATGGCTAAGGATTGGCGCACGGATCGGGTATTACGGCGTTTGGAGGCAATGTTGGCTGTGGCCGATGAGCATTGCAGCCTGTTGATCTCTGGCAATGGTGATGTTTTAGAGCCCGAAGAGGGGGTTATTGCCATTGGTTCGGGGGGTCCTTATGCCTTATCGGCGGCACGCGCACTATTGCGGCATACATCGTTAAATCCGCGTCAGATTGTGGAGAGCAGTCTGGAGGTCGCGGCGGAGATCTGTGTGTTTACCAACAACAATTTGACCATTGAAGAGTTGGGTGGCGAATAGTTATGTCCTCAAGTTTCGCAGTTCGTTTCGGCCAGAATTTGACGTTGTGAACCAAGGGGATCGAGCATCAATGCCTTGCTGAGCCAAGCCTCGACCTCCTGTTCAAAGAGTTCAATTACCTCGTTTTTTTGGTGATTTTCAAGAATGGATGTTCGGCCAAGGGCATCATTGAAGATGGCGCGGAAGGTATGCCAGAGCTTTCGGGCATAGGTCAAAGCGGCCAGATTGTGGGCGAGTTGATCCCGCTGGCTGCCTTTGATCGCCACCATGCTGGAGAGAACAGCATGGCGCATGGCAGCTAGGTGTAGGCAGGCGATGACTGCTTCGAAGGATCGGACGGATTCATTAAGGAAACCAAGGTGCTGTTTGGATTCCTTGTAGAAAACTTCGATTCCCCAGCGGTTGGCGTAGTGCTCGATCATATTTGACAGCCCCATTGACCGGTCTGTGGTCAGAAAGACGGCCCACTCCTTCGAGCCGGTTTTCGGATCGATCAGCCGGACGAAGAACAGACGTATAAGGCCGATTTCGGGGTGCTCTGCATCTAGGAAGGTTCCTTTGAAGCGCTTGGACCCCTTAGCTTTCCTGATCTTGCCCTTGGCAAACCGGGTGTAAAGTTCGGCACTGGTCAGTCTCTCGCCCTGGAATAGGAACTTGGTGTTGTTGCGCTTCCATCGGATCAGGGGGACCACGCCCAGATCCAGGATTTTCTTGACGAACTTAACCGATGAGTACCAAGCATCGGCGAGAAAATACTGGGCCGGAATCCCAGCTTGAATGGCTCTGGCAACCATGTCGACAGTCTGATCAAGCTTAGACATCTTGGCCGCCTCACGGTAACGCCGTCCAAGATGTGAGCGACAATCGAACCGGTAACTGAGGATGTGGAGCAGATTGCTGATCAGAGGCCGCTTTGAAAAACGCAAAGCGGCATCCAGTGGCAAGGTTCCCTGCTTGTTAACCCAGACCAAGTGGGCTGCTTCAAAACCTGCAACTGAGCGGCCGGTATTGTGGTCATGATGCCAGCAAACACCTTCAATACGATCACCACGCTTCTCTTTGACGGTGGTATCGGCAACAAGGTAGCCGGGGCCGAGATCCAGCGTTCGCCACTGGGGTAGTAACTTTTTGATTAGCGCCCAATGCGCATTCCGCCATGGAAATTGGCGTTGGAGCAACCGGTAGAAGGTATCCTTGCCTACCGCGAAGACCGACAGAAAGTGGTCGCGGCAAAAAAGGTGAATGGATGGCACCTTCAACAGAGGATGCAGGATCAGTAACATGATCAGCGTCGGAAGATCCTTCCCCGTTCGTTTGCTCCATCCGCGCCGATTGAATATCGCCTGGAAGCCAATTTCCTGGAGAAAATCGACGATAGCGTTATCTACGCCGAATACTCCAAAGGATTGGGTTTTGATCTCGTCAATCATGGGGGTAGGCACAGTAGCCTGTTCCCTGTTATGCTGATTCATGAAGCTGGCCTCGTCCCTGAGCTATCTGACTGATTCGACACCAGAATTATAGCATACACGAGGCAGCTTTGCCCTTGACTTGGTTGGCAAATATCAGTCCAATTGATCGGTCAACGAACTGCGAAACTTGAGTTATGTCTGAGTTTACCCCCCGTGAGATTGTTTCGGAGTTGGATCGTTATATTATTGGTCAGAACATGGCAAAGAGGGCGGTAGCCATTGCATTGCGCAATCGTTGGCGGCGTCAGCGCTTGAGTGCGGAGATGCGGGAGGAGGTCTATCCCAAAAACATTCTCATGATCGGGCCAACGGGTGTGGGCAAGACGGAGATTGCGCGTCGATTGGCCAAGTTGGCGCGTGCGCCGTTTATTAAGGTTGAGGCGACCAAATTTACCGAGGTTGGTTATGTGGGCCGGGATGTTGAGTCCATTGTGCGGGATTTGGTGGAGATGGGCATAACCATGGTAACGGAGGAGGCCAAGGTTAAGGTGCAGTTTCAGGCCGAAGATCAGGCTGAGGAGCGGTTACTGGATATTTTATTGCCTTTACCGAGCACGGGTCAGGGTGAGGGTAGCGCTCATTTTGGTCTGTTTGGTCAGATGGAGGGTTCATCGGTCAAGCCAGAGCCTACGGCGCAGCAGAAGGAGAGCCGTCAAAAGATGCGCAAAATGCTGCGGGAGGGCAAATTGGATGACCGGGAGATCGACATTGATTTAAAGGAGCAGCGGCGGGTGCCGATGATGGAGGTGATTACACCTCAGGGTATGGAGGGGATTAATTTACAGGATATGTTGGGCGGATTGATGGGGGGGCGCACCAAGACCCGGCGGGTCAAGGTGGGAGAGGCCATGAAGTTGCTCACGGAAGAAGAAGCGGGCAAGTTGGTGGATCAAGATACGGTGCAGCAGGTAGCCATTGAGCGGGTGGAGCAGTCGGGCATTGTCTTTTTGGACGAACTGGACAAAGTGTGCGCGCGGGGGAGTGAAACACGGGGCGGGGATGTATCCCGCGAGGGTGTGCAGCGTGATCTTTTGCCTTTGGTGGAGGGCACCACGGTATCGACCAAGTATGGCATGGTTAAGAGTGACCATATTCTTTTCATTGCGTCGGGTGCGTTTCAATTAGCCAAGCCGTCGGATTTATTACCGGAGTTACAGGGTCGTTTACCGATTAGGGTTGAGTTAGAGAGTTTGGGCAAGGGGGAGTTTGTACGTATTTTGACGGAGCCAGAGAACGCGTTGACACGTCAGTATGCGGCGCTGATGGGGGTTGAAAACATCGAGTTGGTTTTCACGGATGAGGGTATTGAGGCGTTGGCAGAGATCGCCACCCGGGTGAACGAGACGGCGGAGAATATTGGGGCGCGTCGTTTGCACACGGTGATGGAGAAGTTATTGGATGAGTTATCATTCAGTGCGCCAGATCGTGGTGGTGAGCGGGTTGTGATTGATGCGGCGTATGTAAACCGTCAATTGAGCGATTTGGCGGCGGATGAGGACCTTTCGCGCTTTATCCTGTAGTTAGGGGATTAAAACAGACGAAACAGCCGTTGAGAGGCCATACAGCGCTTCTCAACGGTTTTTTTATGGTGCAACAACAGGGCATGGGTTTGGCCATCGCATCATAAGTGTGAAAAGAGTCTAAAAAACCTTAGATAAATAAGTATATAGAGTGGTTAATCCTGCTTGTGTAGGATGGTCGTGCATAAATTTCAGTTTGCCCTTTTCATCATTCTATTCTCTAAAATGGGGATACCTTGAGCCGCTTTTCCTTTTAACCCACGATCAAAGGAGATGCATCATGTTGCCTTGTGTTTTGACCATTGCCGGTTCGGATCCCTGCGCGGGGGCAGGCTTGCAGGCCGATCTGAAAACCATTACCGCGCTGGGTGGTTATGGCGCAACGGTTGTGACCGCCATAACGGTGCAGAACAGCGTCAAGGTCTCGCAGGTCCATCCGGTGGAGGGCTCTTTGGTGGCGGCCCAGATGAGGGCGGTGCTGTCGGACCTACCCATTAAGGCGATTAAACTGGGCATGCTGGGTAATCGTGGGGTGGTGGAGGCGGTGTTGAGCGTATTGGACCACTACCCCGAGATACCGGTGGTGGCTGACACGGTGTTGCGGGGCTCTGCGGGTGGGGCTCTGCTGGCGGATGAGGATGTGGCGCACTTTGTCCAGCATCTTTTACCCCGCTGCCATCTGATAACCCCCAATCTGGATGAGGCCCAGCGTCTGACCGGGCTTGAGGGTGGGGTTGGGGTGGCGGATCTGGAGTCCCTGGCTTATCGTTTGATGGGGTTGGGGTGTGGGGGTGTGGTGCTGACCGGGGGTCATCTGGTAGGGAATAAGGTGGTGGATACCTTGGTCTGCAAGGGTGGGATTAAGCGTTGGATAGGGGAGAAAATTGCGAGCAAAGAGGGGTTTCACGGGACCGGTTGCACCCTGGCCTCGGCGGTGGCATTGGGGGTGGCGAAGGGGTTGGATGATTTTGAGGCGGTGGAGGAGGGGATTGCCTATGTCAGGCAGACCATTCGCCGCAGCATAAAACTCGGCAGTGGTCAGCGCTTTTTGGGGCATGGATAGCCATTTCAGGGGGAGAATGTTTAAATACATTTTGAGTAGTGGATAAAAAAATATAAATATATTCAACAGTATGGATAACTTATTCTTTTTTATAAAAAGCAACCCCCAAGCCAGACGAAGCAGCGCCCCAGCCAGGTTCTGAACCGGTTAAGCCTTAAATTCTGTCGGTTTAGAAAAAACTTAGGGGTCTGTAGCACATACAGACCCCTAGGTTTAGAATCCATGTTCTTGGGTTAGCCAAGCTGTTCCTGTAACCAACCAGGAATCGCGGTCAACATGGTGGGGATAGCCGCAACCTCGGTACCACCCCCCTGCGCCATGTCTGGACGACCTCCACCCTTGCCCCCCACCATGGCGGCGGCAAAGGCCATCAAATCCCCCGCCTTGACCCGCTTGCCCGCCAAATCCTTGGTCACACCAGCGACCAACGAGACCTTATCCCCTCCCAACGCCAACAGAATCACCCCTGAACCCAGCTTATCCTTAACTTGGTCCACCATCTCCCGTAGCGCCTTGCCATCAACCCCCTTAACCTCTACCGCCAGCAGTTTAATACCGCCAACCTCGACAGCCTGCTCCAACAACGCCTCTACCATGCCCCCCGCCTGCGCCGATTGCAGCTTCTCTAAACTCTTCTCCAACTCTTTCTGCTTGCCCAAAAGACGCTCAATACCCTCAGCCAGTTTATTCGGTTGTGTCTTCAAGAGCGCAGCCGCGGCCTTGAGCGCCTCTTGGTCGCCACGGAAGATGGCTCGGGCACGTCCCCCACACACCGCCTCTAAACGGCGTACACCGGCAGCCACAGCGCTCTCAGAGAGGATATGAAAGATACCCATATCCCCACTGCGGCTTACGTGGGTACCCCCACAGAGTTCCATGCTGTCGCCAATACGGACCACCCGCACCTCATCCCCATACTTCTCCCCAAACAGCGCCATGGCCCCTGCGGCCACCGCCTCTTGCGGGGTCATCACGGCGGTCTCTTGGCTGACATTGCTCAATATCGCCCCATTGACCCGATCCTCCACCGCCCGCAACTCCTCTTCACTCATCCCCTGAAAGTGAGAAAAATCGAGACGTAAACGCTCCGCGCTCACATGCGAGCCCGCCTGCTTAACATGCTCCCCCAACACCGCCCGTAGCGCATGGTGCATCAAATGGGTAGCCGAGTGGTGCAGACGAATCGCCTGACGGGTTGCGCCATCTACCTGTAACTCGGCATGATCCCCAAGATGCACCGTACCAGTGACCATTTTACCATGGTGTACAATCAAATCGGGCAGGGGCTTTTGCGTATCGGTCACGGTAAAGCGGGCACCATTGGCCAACTGAATCACACCCCGATCCCCCACTTGGCCACCGGACTCCCCATAAAAGGGGGTCTGGTTGCAGACCACGGAGCCCTCATCCCCCGCCGTCAGACTCTCCACCTCAGCCCCGTTTTTAATCAAGGCCACCACACTGGCCGAGGCTGATTCATGCACATATCCCAAAAACTCACTGGCTCCCACACGCTCCAACAGCGGATGATAAAGGGCGCCCAGACTGGCCTCACCACTGCCCGACCATGCGGCGCGGGCACGCTCCCGCTGCTCTTTCATGCAAGCGCTAAAGCCCTCCTGATCCACCCCAATCTCACGATCACGCAGGATGTCCGCCGTCAAATCCAGCGGGAAACCAAAGGTGTCGTAAAGGGTAAAAAGGGTCTTGCCATCCAGCACATCCCCCATACGCAGACCTGCGACCGCCTCCTCCAAATGTTTAAGACCCGTGCCCAAAGTCGCAGCAAAGCGCTTCTCTTCGGTCTCAATCACCATCGCCAAGGTTTTACGTTGGGCGGTAAGCTCAGGATAGGTATCCCCCATCAATGCCCCTAACGTCTCCACCAACTTGTGCATAAAGGGCTGTTCTAGCCCCAGCAGGCGGCCATGGCGCATGCCCCGCCGCATGATGCGGCGTAACACGTAACCCCGCCCTTCGTTGGAGGGCAACACACCGTCGGCAATTAAAAAACTGACCGAACGAATATGGTCGGCAATCACCCGCAATGAGACCAACTGCTCCGCCGAGCATGTGGTATCATCCACCCCCGCCAAAGCCGCAGCGGCCTTGATAAGAGGCTGAAAAAGGTCGGTATCATAGTTGTTGGTCTTGCCTTGCAGCACCGAAGCCAGCCGTTCCAGCCCGGCACCAGTATCAATGCTGGGTTTGGGCAGGGGGGTTAAGGTACCGTCGCTGCTGCGGTCATACTGCATAAAGACCAAGTTCCAGATCTCGACAAAGCGATCACCATCCTCATCTTCCGAGCCAGGGGGACCCCCCGCTACGGTGTCGCCATAGTCATAGAAAATTTCACTACAGGGGCCGCAAGGGCCGGTATCGCCCATGGACCAAAAGTTATCGGTGGTGGGTATACGGATCACCTTGTCAGCGGGCAGGCCGATCTGTTGGGTCCAGATGGCATAGGCTTCGTCATCTTCGCTATAGACCGTGACCAGCAGGCGCTGGGCATCAATACCCAGATCTTCGGTGACAAAGCGCCAGCCCAGGCGGATCGCCTCCTCCTTGAAATAATCTCCAAAAGAGAAGTTACCCAGCATCTCAAAGAAAGTGTGGTGGCGGGCGGTACGCCCCACATTCTCCAGATCATTATGCTTACCCCCGGCACGCACGCATTTTTGCGCACTGACGGCGCGGCTGTAATCCCGCCGCTCTTCGCCCAAAAAAAGACTTTTAAACTGCACCATACCGGCGTTGGTGAAAAGTAGGGTGGGGTCGTTGCGCGGCACCAGGCTGGAGGATTCCACATGGGTATGCCCATGTTGTTGGAAAAACGCTACAAACCTTTTACGGATCTCATTACCGTTCATCTTCAATTCACCTGCTCAGCATGCATAGGAGCGTCCCACCGGGATGGGTACGGGGTCGGGGTGGGGTTGCAAAAGCAAACCCCAAACGGTTGTTTATAAGGCTTTCAGCCCAAGGCTTCAAGAACCATCCGAATGGTTTGCCCATCAAAACCCCTTCTTGTCAAAAAATCGTGGCGTTTTTTACGGGCTTTCAGATCTTCTGGGGGGGTGGGGCCAAACCGTTTTACCAAGGCTCGGTGGGCATTTTCTTGGGCGGTATCATTAGGGGCCAGCTCGGCGAGGCTGCTTTCGATAATAAGGGCAGGCACCCCTTTTTGTTGCAGTTCATGGCGAATACGCAGGCTGCCTTGGCCCCGCCGGGTGCGATCACGCACCAGCGCCTCGGCAAAGCGCACATCACTGAGATAGTCCATGGCAAGTAGGCGCTCCACCACCTTATTGACCAGCTCCAGAGAGACTTCGGGCAGCGTGCGCAGGCGGTTGCGCAGCTCCATTTCGCCATATTCCCGGCGGCCAAGCCAGCGCAACGCTTGCTCATAGAGTTCTATCTCAGTCATGCGACGGCATCTTTAAGTGGCTGTTTTTTAGGTGGCCCCACCCCGCCCCCCGAGCTGTCGAGTCCTATGAGGTCAGCAAAGGACGCCATGCCCAAAGCTGGGCTTAAGGCGCTTCGGTAGGGGCCGCTGGTGGAGGGTAAAAGAGCACGCCCAGTGCGGTTATACCCTCTACGACCGGCGATTTTTCAGGCTGAAGACATAGGCCAACACCTCAGCCACCGCCTTAAATAACTCTGGTGGAATAAACTGCTCCAACTCCACATCCCGGTATAGGGTGCGTGCCAATGGGGGGTTTTCCACCCTTGGAATGTTGTTTTCATCCGCCAATTCACGAATGCGTGCCGCAATCAGTCCCTTGCCCTTGGCGACCAATTTGGGCGCACTCATCTGCCCAGGGGTATATTGCAAGGCACAGGCATAGTGGGTCGGGTTGGTGATGATAACATCCGCTTTGGGAACCTCCTGCATCATACGGCTCTGGGCCAACTCACGCTGGATCTGACGGATGCGCCCTTTGAGCAGAGGATCCCCCTCCATCTGCTTCATCTCATCCTTAATCTCCTGCTTGCTCATGCGCAAGCCCTTGATATAGTCAAATTTTTGATAAATAAAATCCAATACCGCAATCAGCAAAAAGGCCAGCGTTACCCGCCATAAAATTTCCAACGAGTCTTTAAACATCAAGGTGGTAAATTCTGTGATGGTGGTATCTGCCAACCCCAAAATCTGGTCAATGTTGTTACGCATCGCCAAATAGACGGCAAAACTAATCACAAAAATTTTGACGATGGATTTAAACGCCTCCACCAACGAACGTACCGAAAACAGCCGCTTGAGCCCTTGCAGCGGGTTGACCTTGGAGAATTTGGGCATCAACGGTTCAAAGGTGATTAACCAACCGTGTTGAATAAGGCCAGAGATGATGGCAACCACGAGAAAAAGCGCAAAAAAGGGCGCCAAATCCATCACCACCGCGCGGATGATCTCATTAAAAATAAGCGACACCCCTGTCGGGGTAATATCGTCGGAGATCTGCCCAGACAGAAAAAAATGCATTTTGCGCTGTAAAGCCTGCCACAGCTCATTACCCTGCACCAAAAAAACCGCCAACGCCGCCAACATCAGCAGCGCCGTGGGTACCTCCTTGGAACTAACCACCTGACCCTTATTGCGTGAGTCAGAGAGCCGTTTGGATGTGGGTTCTTCGGTTTTTGAGTCCTTGTCTTCATCTGCCATATCTGGATGCTCCCGATCTCAGGCCGGATACTAGGGCGTAAGCCCAACCACCCGGAAGGCAAGGTTGATAAACAGCTCCATCTCGCGGGTTAAACGCTGCCCGAAAATGGAAAGAGTGAGTCCCATAATTAAAAATCCCATCAACTGTGCCACCGGCATGGCCAGAAAAAAGACCTGGATCTGCGGTGAAGCACGGTTGATCAAACCCATGCCCAAATAGAGCAGCTTGGCGGCCGCAACCACCGGGGCTGCCAGCAGCAGCGCCAGCTCAAACATGTGTACAATACCCTGTAATACAATGGTAATCATGGGTTCACCATGGGGCAAAGGGCTGCCCAATGGCATGCTCACAAACGAGCGGGCCAGCCCTTCTAATAGCCAATGGTGGCCATTGAGCAGTAAAAAAAGCATTAACCCAAAAAGATATAAAAGGTTAGCTAAAACGCCTTCCTGCACGCCCGAGGTAGGGTCCATCACCATTGCCATGGAGAGACCCATCTCAAAGCCGATCATGGTACCCGCAATCTGTACCGACACCAGTACCCAATGGGCGATCATCCCGATCATGATGCCCATGCTAAACTCCACCACGCCCGTAAAGACCATGCGTATCACCTCGCCATTGCCCTCCCCCGGCCAGGGTGGAACGATGGGGTAGATCACGATGGTGATCCATAATAACAGTATCACCCGAATACGTTTGGGCCCAACATTGCGGGAGAAAAAGGGGGCGGCCAAAAAGAGCCCCGAAAGACGGGACATGATCAGCACCATGCGCTCCACCTCGCCAATGGTGAAGCCAAAAAAATCCATCATGGCGGCAGGATCCACGCCTGCCCCCTTAGCTGATTAAAGTGGGAATGGTGTCGAAAAGGTGGCGGAAGTAGTCCGTCAGCTTTTGGATCATCCAGGGCAGGGTGAGCATCAGCGCGAGAAAGGTGGCAAGAATTTTGGGAATAAAGGTCAAGGTCATCTCTTGAATCTGCGTCACCGCTTGCAGCAATGAGATGGTGATACCCACAACCAATGCCGTCAGCAGCATGGGTGCCGAAATCAGCAGGGCTAGGCGGAGGGCCTCAACAACCAGATTTTGGACGGTATCAGCGGTCATGATGCCAGTGGTCCTTTACACAAGCGTGGATCCATCCACCCATCATAACCCGAAGAAAGCAGCAGCCACAGGGATGTTAACGCGCCTCTGGCATGTTTTTTTCAACATACGCCACTCAGAGACCCCCAAAACACCCTTAGGTGGCTGTATCACACAGCATGTGGGCCAATTATGCCGCTTAGACCGACCCTTCCAGGGAGTATAGACCCATGCGTCACCTTGCTTTTGCAGCCCTATTGCTGCTGTTGGCTGCGCCTCTACAGGCCGCCCAACCCTCCGAACATGCGCCAGCTATGGTCAAAATGGCCCGTCAGGCGGTCAAAGATGCCAAATCCGCGCTGTTGCAGACCAACCATGACGCCATGACCTTCGCCACCGATGTTGAGGCGCTGCATGCACGCATCAACCACCTAGAGATGCGCTATACCGAACTGCTCAAAGAGGTCACCACCAAACGGGCCGCCTTTACCCTGCTGGAAGAGGAGCTACGTGCCGCTGATCTGACCCTCAAGGATATGGAAAAGCCCATGCGGGAGGCCAAAGAGCAGTATCGAAAGGCGCAGCTCATGTCCCTGGAGTACCCCGAGGTCTCCACCGAAAAAGAGCGTAAAGCCTATTATGACGTGCAAAAATTGGTCAGCCAACAGACCAAAGGGCAGTTACAAGGGCTGGCTGTGCTAAAAAACCGCCTCACCCTTGCGTATGAATCCCTGGAGAGCGCCGAACAGGCCCTCGAACGTACCCGCCACGAAGCCGAGCAACTGCGCAGTCAACTGGCCGAAGCCAATGGGGTTATCCGCCCCGTGGCCGATTAATACCAGCCCCCAAAATCTTCCCCAAGCTAAGCTCTGGCGTGCAAAACATGCCAGAGCTTTTTTTAGGTGTGTGCCCGGCTGTATGGATTTATAGCCCTCAGGTTTCATCATTTTGTTGCGGTAAAATGCTTAAAAAAATTTAAATAAAACAACTAAATAAAGAACCATTCATACAGACCTTTTTACCCCATGGGTGGTTTCTTCTCATCTGATAGTACTAGAATAGATCTTAATAGTACTAAATATGGTTATTGAGTATTGACGTGCTAGTTATTGAATGATACCTTTAAATTGCTTATTAACTAAGTCTTTTGAACGGATTTTCAGGGAAGTATGGAACTAAAAACCGTTCATTGAAACGCGGATAACCGACACCAAACAAAAATAGTTTAAGTTTCCATAGGGTTATGCGAAACGGTTGGTGTGCAGGTGGTCGGCTCTGTGGTAGGGGCGTTTGCCATGATGTCAAAAAAAGAGCGGAAGGAAAAAATTGCACAGGCTTTTGAGAAGCGGATGGCCCAGCTTGACCGCATTAAAAATGCCGTCTTAAACCAGCATCTGGAACAAAAAGCCTTGGCTTTTATGAGTAAAACCGTGGTGGCGAAACTGCATCAAACGCGCGTGGATCTTTATGCAGCAGAGCGGTTTAAGTTGCTGACTCGCGTCATTAAGGATGAGAGTAAGGCCCAGCGTCAAAAACGGGCGCAAGAGCAATTTAGAATGCGTTGTAAGGCCTTTGATGCACAGAATTTATGGAGTGAGCCCGATCCGCTGGAGGCCCAGCAAAGGGCTGAGGTTGAACAAACGTTACAACGCAAGGCAGAGAAGCGTCTGATCCTGAAAAGGCGCATGCTGGCACCGCTGGTTCCTGCCATCATCTTTTTTATCGCCACGGCTTCAATCTGGGCAACCGGCGAATTGCGAGAGTTGGGTAATACCCTGAAAAAATCCCCCTTTCAGTTTGAGATGTGGGAGGAGGATCACCCGATCATGGGGGAGGTGGTGCGCTTTATCTATGAAGAAAAGAGCAAAAACCGCGAAAAATGGAACAATGTGAACCAGTTCGTGAAAAACCTAAAATAGCTCCACCAAGTGCCTCAGCCGGTATGAACCCTGTTGCCGCCAGCGCGACGGGGGTTCCCGAAGGGTACCTCCCCCAAAAGGGGGGTACCGTATCGGTTGCCGAGGCGCTTTTTGAGCAACAACCCCAAGGTTACGGCTCCTGCTCAAAAACATGGGGGCACTCGGCCCCCATCTGGATAAAATCGCTATGATCCAGCCGACTAAACGTCGAGGTTGGTCACATTCAATGCGTTTTCCTGAATAAAGTCCCGACGTGGTTCCACCACATCCCCCATCAGAGTGGTAAACACCTCGTTGGCACCGACCTCGTCATCGACCCGTACCTGCAACAGGGTGCGCACCGAGGGGTCCATGGTGGTTTCCCACAGCTGATCCGGGTTCATCTCACCCAGCCCCTTATAACGCTGGATAGTCAGACCGCGACGCCCCTCATCCAACACCAACTGTAAAAAGTCCGCGACGCGACCCGCAGGGCTGGATTTCTCATTTTTAACCAATTGGCCCTCATCCCCCATCTCTTCCTGGTAGCGTTTGGCAATGGCCAACATCGCCTTGTACTCGGCAGAGTGCACCATGGCCAAATTAAGGCGCGTAAACTGCAACATGCCATGCACCGCACGCTCCACCAAAATGACCCAACTGCTGGTCTCTGGATCGTGCAGCAGTGAGACCTGCAACCGCTCCTCCTCACCCCCGCGAGCCTGCAACATTTCGGTAAAGGGGGCGATCAACGCACCAGCCGCCGCGCTGTCTTTAAGGATAGCCTCGTCAATATGCAGAGCACTGGCGGCAATATCCAGCGCCAAGGCATCATGATGACGACCCAGACGATCCAGCATTTTACGGTAACGGGCGGCATCCCGCACCAACACCGACAGGGCGGCCTCATCCAGCACCTTGCTGCCGTTGCGCCCCTCCACCCCATGCAGACCATAGTTCATCAAAAGCTGGTTCAGGGCGTCATCATCCTTCAAATATTGCTCCTGTTTGCCCTTAGAGACCCGATAGAGGGGGGGCTGAGCAATATAAAGGTGGCCCCGCTTCACAATCTCCGGCATCTGCCGATAGAAAAAGGTCAAGAGCAGGGTGCGAATGTGCGCACCATCCACATCCGCGTCGGTCATGATGATAATGTGGTGGTAACGCAGCTTTTCAATATTATACTCTTCCCGTCCTATCCCGGTGCCAAGGGCGGTAATAAGCGTGCCAACCTCTTGAGAAGAGATCATTTTATCAAAACGTGCCTTCTCCACATTAAGAATTTTACCCTTCAGGGGTAAGACCGCTTGATGCTTACGATCCCGCGCCTGCTTGGCGGAGCCGCCAGCGGAGTCGCCCTCCACCAAGTAGAGTTCACACTTGGCTGGATCCCGCTCCTGACAATCGGCCAATTTGCCCGGTAGGGATGAGATCTCCAGGGCGCTTTTGCGACGGGTCAGTTCACGGGCCTTGCGGGCCGCTTCGCGGGCATTGGCAGCCTCCACACTCTTGGCAATGATGGCCTTGGCCTCGGCGGGGTGCTCCTCAAAAAAGGTGCCAAGAGACTCCCCAATCACGCTCTCAACAACGGGGCGCACCTCCGATGAGACCAACTTATCTTTGGTTTGAGAAGAGAATTTGGGGTCGGGTACCTTGACGGAAATAACGGCGGTCAAGCCCTCTCGACAATCATCCCCAGAGATGGTGACTTTCTCTTTTTTCAGAAGATTATTGGCCGATGCATAGTTGTTGATGGTACGGGTCAGGGCCCCGCGAAAACCGGCTAGGTGGGTACCCCCATCCCGCTGGGGAATGTTGTTGGTAAAGCAGTAGACATTCTCTTGGTAACTGTCATTCCACTGTAGGGCCACCTCGGCGGTAATGCCGTTGCGCTCATCGCGAAAATGGATGGGGGGCATTAAGGGGGTGCGGGCTTTGTTCAAATATTCAACAAAGGAGCGAATGCCCCCTTCATAGAAAAAGTTGTGGCTCTTATCATCGCGCTCATCGTGGATAAAAATGCGCACGCCGTCATTGAGGAAGGAGAGCTCCCGCAGACGCTGAGAGAGGGTATCGAAGGAGAACTCCAGCACATTGTGAAAAATCAATGGGCTGGGTTTAAACCGCACGGTGGTACCAGAGTCGGGGGTATCACCAATCACCGCCAAGGGTGCGGTGGGCTCCCCCAGATGATAGGTTTGGTGGCAGACCTTACCCCCCCGTTTGATGGTGAGCTCCAGGGTTTCTGACAGGGCGTTGACCACCGATACCCCAACCCCGTGCAGACCACCGGAGATTTTGTAGGAGTTATCGTCAAACTTACCCCCGGCGTGGAGCACGGTCATAATCACCTCGGCGGCGCTACGACCCTCTTCTTTGTGCATATCCGTGGGGATACCCCGGCCATTATCGCTCACCGAGCAACTGCCATCGGTGTGCAGGATGACCTCGACCCGGTCACAGTGGCCCGCCAACGCTTCGTCAATGGCATTATCCACCACCTCAAACACCATATGGTGCAAGCCGGTTCCATCATCGGTATCACCGATATACATGCCTGGACGTTTACGTACCGCATCCAGCCCTTTAAGCACTTTGATGTTGGTTGAATCGTAGGTGCTGTGATCGTGCTGAGCTTCTGGTGCGTTCTCAGTGGTCATGGGTGATCATCTCTCTTCAAGCGTGTTGTCGATGGGCTCAACGTGTGGCCAATCTTGAAAGTGCAGTTTGCGGGCCGTGATAAATGCCCTGTGTTTTCCGTTGGTTTTTCCCAGTTCCAAATCCAGGAAATGGGCAACGGCACTCCCGTTAAGATCTTTTAAACATAGATAACCTTCATGCAACATCTCGGCCCGCTCGCGAACCAGCCGTTTGTTGTTGAGGTTCAACAATTCGATCGCTTTTTTAATGTCCTCCACCTGCTCGGGGGGGCGATCTGGATTGGGCTCAACCTTACCCGAAAGGGTGTACGTAAAGAGTGATTCACAGTCAGGGTGCGTGGGGTCCATATCCTTAGGTAACGCTTGATTGCCTTTAGCGTGACCACAACTGAGCTTTCCGCTCACCGCACCTTGGGATCCACTTGCTATGCAAGAGAGTACCAGATTGTGCCAGACAAAAGTTTGCTTAGGGTTGGGACCCTTTGGCTGAATATGATCGATATGGTAGCCAAGCTCCGTGTCCAAACTCACTTGACAGTAGGCACAAAGGCCGTCTTGCAGGAGTTTAAGTTGTTTGGCCACATCGTCTTTATGTTTAAAGCCTCTCCAAGCTTTTGCTGGATCTGTCGGGCAAGGATCTTTAGTCTTTGCACGGTCTAGCTTGGTGAGAGACGCTGTGTGTTTGACGTGCCTCATTTGCTCTGGGCTCGCATGGCGCGATATTTATGGATCGCACAATCTGCCACACGCAGCTTGGTGTAATCCTTACCATAGATCTGCTCCAAAATTGCCCGCAGATTCAGTGCTTCAATCGTGTCACCATTGCCTTGCCCAACCATATCCAAATAGTGTTTTAGCTGTGTGGTGGGTTCAATAGGTGGTCGGGCATCGACCTGCATTACATCCTCAATGGTCTCCCGGTTATCCCGACCCAAGGTCTGCGTGAGCGGGGGGCGGGCCGTGCCACGACCGTTTTCAATCTCCAAAACCCGGATGTTTTCCCGTTTTACCGTGGTTAGCACCTGGGGACTATGGGTGGTGACCACAAACTGCACCTTAGGAAATGCCTTGCGTAGGTCGGTAAGCACAACCTGCTGCCAAGCGGGGTGCAGATGCATGTCTACTTCATCAATCAACACAACGCCTTCCACGCGTTGGGCAGCCTCTACACCCAGATGCGGGTTGAGTCGCACAGCGCGATAGGCCATATCCGCGACCAGACCAATCATATTGCGGATGCCATCACTAAGCAGATGCACGGGTAAAATGCCGTGCGCCGGGTGTGATACCACAATGCGCCTATGTGTACCACTATACCGTAGCGTACCCCATTGAACCGATTCCAAAGCGAGATCCACAGCCCCTCGTACAGCGTCTAACGCCTGTCCAAATGGGTTATCCCGTTCTGGTGAGGCCAAAAATGCGTTGGCTCCACCATAGTTTGTGGGGCCATCAGAGTGTTCTAATTGATAATCATAATGGGCGCGATCCGTGTCCTGGAACCAACGCTCAAAGCTGTTAAAGCTAGAGGCCGGGCTTAGGGCGTTGGTGTAGCCAAGGGTTCGGCTACCCCACCCCTGTTTTGTTGAGGTGGTTACACGAATGTTGCGCCATAACCGCCCCGTTCCGTAGTAGGCCAGCAATGGCAGATCAACGGAGATTCCTTGGCGTATCCGCACTTGCTGATTTTTTGCAACGAGCACGAGATTTTTGGCACCTGCAACCGTGGTCTTGGATTTTTTGCCTTTTAAGGCACGTTCCCAGTGGATCTCTTGACCTTCGGCCACACCATGGGCAACCAGCGTTAGTGGATAGAGACTCTCCATAGACGGCTGTGTGTGGCTGGGTTTTGTGCGCACATCTTCCGGGGAAAAATGGCTACCTACAGCCTCATCAAATGCCCCTAAATAGGGTCCAAGGGCAACACCAATGGCATCTAGAATAGCCGTTTTACCACCGCCATTTTGGGCGACCAGAACCGTTAGATAATCATCAAATGTGATCTCCAAGGATTCAAAGCAGCGAAAATTCGACAGTGTAAGCGTGTTCAGCTTCATCAAAGGCTCTCCAGGGGTATCTCCTCAGTCAACGCAAACACACCCTGATCCACATAAAAACGTTGGGGGGCCAAGCCTGACCAAGGAATGGTCTGCGCCCGGCAACTGGCCACAAATATCTGTCCCCCGCAACGGGCCAAGAGCCCCATCAAGCGGCTCATGCCATCCGTATCCAACTCCGCCGCCGGATCATCCAGCACAAACAGTGGCCACTCCCCCAGCTGCTCCTGCAACAGCTGCGCCTCCGCCAGCTTTAAGGCCAGCGCAGCCCGCTTCTGCTGCCCCTGGGAGCCAAATTGCGCCAAGGCATGACCATCCAGCCGTAACACCAAATCATCCCGGTGAGGACCTATCGCCGTACCACCACTGCGCCGCTCTGACGCCCGGTTTTCCGCCAGCAACCGGCGGTAAAGGCTCGCCGCCGCCGATTCATCCTCGGCCCAATGTGTCCCATGGCGGTCCAACTGGCAGCTCAGCGTGATGGTCAACCGCTGTGCCATGCCTAAATCTTCCAACATACGGTCCAAATGGGGTTGTAAGCGCTGAAGAACTTGGTAGCGATTGCGGGCCATCTTGGCCCCCAAGGTGGCCAACTGGCTCTCCCAAGCCAGCCACTCTCCAGCCTCTACCCGTGGTAGCTTGAGCAGCCGATTGCGGGCCTTGAGCGCCTTTTGATAGTCACCCGCCACCACCGCATGGCTCAAGGCACCCTGCTGGCGTCCACAGGTAAAGGCGACCCAATCCACAAACCCACGCCGCACCCCTGGCCCATCCTGCACCAGCCGCAGCGTATCCGGTGTGACAATCACCGCCGCCAACGCCTGCCCCAGGGCCGATGCCGCCGAGGCCGATTTGCCATTAATCTTAACCGCCTGCCGCCCGGCCTGCCCAAAAAACTCCAACCGATGCCCCAGATCCCGTGCCGTGGTTTCGCCCCGTAGATGAAACCAAGGCTGTCCATAGCGCCGCAAGGCCGCAGCGGGAGCCCGCCGAAAAGAGCGCCCCGTCGCCAGCAGACCAATGGCCTCCAGTAGGTTGCTCTTGCCGTGACCATTGGGGCCGGTGATCAGATTTAAGCCGGGACCAAACCTGAGCTCCGCCTCTGTGATGTTGCGAAAATCCCGCAGCGTCAACCGATCCAGTTGCATGGATCTATCATCACACCCGCATGGGCATGAGTACATACAGATAGCCGGTAGCCGAGTGCTCCTCAACCAACACGGGGGACTCCTCATCGCGCAATTTCATGCGCACGGTATCCCCATTGGCAACCGAGACAATCTCTTGCAGATAGCGGGCATTAAAGCCCACGGTCATATCTTTACCGGCAAAAGAGCAGGGCATCTCCTCTTCCGCAGCCTCCTGCTCGGGGTTTTGCGCACTCACCTTAATGTGGTCCGAGCTCAGCGCCATGCGGATACCACGGGATTTTTCGTGAGAGAGCACCATCATCCGCTTAACCACCCCAAACAGAGGCTCCTTCTCCAGCTCCAGCAGATGAGGGTTGTCGGTGGGAATCACCCGCTGATAGTTGGGAAAACGCCCACTCACCAGCTTGGAGGTAAGCACAATACCTGGCTTGGAAACGCGGATAAAATTTTCATCCAGGCCCAGCTCTACCGCCTCATCATCCTCTTCTACCAGCTTGCGGATCTCCTGCACCCCCTTGCGGGGAATAATCAACTCAGCGCTCTCCTCCACCGGGATATCCAGCGCCATTTCAGCCATGGCTAAGCGGTGGGTATCGGTGGCGACAATCCGCACCAAGCCGTTCTCCCCTGCCAACTCGGCATCGGCGGCGCTGACCAGATGCAGCAAAATGCCGTTCAGGGTATAACGGGTCTCATCCTGGCTCATGGCAAAGTGGGTCTTGGCGATCATCTCGGCCAGACGCGGGCCAGACAGGGTAAAGCTTTGTCCCTGGGTGGTCTCCGGAAAGGGGGGAAATATATCCGCTCTAATACCCACCAGGGTAAAACGGGCGCGACCACAGGTTAGTACCAGCCGCTCCCCAGCTTCGCTGCGTAGCCGCAGGCTATCTTGAGGCAGCTCCCGTACGATCTCAAACAGCTTACGTGCCGAAACCGCAATGGCACCGCTGCTCTCCACCTCGGCGGGGCAGTGGCTCTTCATGGAGACCTCTAGGTCGGTGGCGGTGAGGGTTAGACCCTCGGCGCTGGCTTCCAGCAGGGCATTGCCCAACTCTGGCATGGTGTTACGCTTCTCCACCACACTCTGCAAACGTTGCAGGGCTTTGAGAAAGGGTTCGCGGCTGACGTGAAATTCCATGGGTGCCTCGCTGTTAATGCTTTGCCGGTGTGCTGGATTGACCGGTTATTTTTGCAACATGCTCTTCAGAGATGCCAACTCATCGGCCAAGGCCGGGGTGCTGCCCTGTTTTTTATCCACCTGACTCACCGCGTAGAGTACCGTGGTGTGGTCGCGGCCTCCAAAACGGTGCCCAATCTCTGGATAAGAGTGCTGGGTAAGCTGTTTGCACAGATACATCGCAATCTGCCTGGGGTGGCTGTAGATGCGCGAACGGCTGTTGGAGCAGAGATCCGTAACCTTGACCTTATAATAATTGGCGACCGTCTTTTGAATCTGCTCCACCGTGACCGCCCGATCCTGCCCCCGCACGATATCCTTCAACGACTCCTTGACCAGCGCCATGGTAATGGGCTTGCCGGTCAGTGAGGCGTAGGCCGAAACCCGAATCAAGGCCCCTTCCAGCTCCCGCACGTTGGTCTGTACCGCATCAGCCAGAAAAAAGGCCACCTCGTCGGCCAATCTAAGCCCTTCGCTGCCTGCCTTTTTTTGTAAAATGGCCACCCGGGTTTCCAGATCTGGTGGTTGCATATCGGCCACCAGCCCCATGCCAAAGCGGGAGCGCAGACGCTCCTCTAAATGTTCAATTTCATGGGGAAAGCTGTCTGCGGTCATGACAATCTGCTTTTTAGCCTCATAGAGGGCATTGAAGGTGTGAAAAAACTCCTCCTGGGTCGCCTTTTTACCCGCAATAAACTGAATATCATCCACCAGCAGCACATCGACCGAGCGAAAATTTTCTTTAAAATCAAATACCCGCTTAAAACGCAGGGAGTTGATAAGCTGGGTCATAAAGTTTTCTGAAGAGATATAGAGTACCCGCTTGTCGGGGTCGATCTCCAATACCCGATTGCCGATCGCCTGCATCACGTGGGTTTTGCCTAGGCCAACCCCACCGTGAATAAACAGGGGGTTGTAGGCGGCGGCTGGGGCTTCGGCCACGCGGGCGGCGGCGGCGTGAACAAACTGGTTGCAGCCCCCCACCACAAAGCTGTCAAAGGTATAGCGGGGGTCAAGGCCGCTATGAAAGTTCTCTTGATCGCCCGTTTCACCACCGCTCTGCACCGGGGTGACGGTCTGGGTTTTGGAGGCGACCGGTTTTTCCAAGGCAGGGTCCGCCGCAAACAACAGGGTGACAGGCTCCCCAAGCTGTTCGCTTAAAATCTCTTCCAGCAATCCGCCATAGCGTTTTTTTACCCAATCGGCAGAAAAATCGTTGGCCGCGTAGACCTGAAATTGGCCATCGCCCACCTCACCCCCTGCTTTCAGGGGGCGTATCCATGCCTCAAACACCTGGACCGAGACCTGCTCGGCCACCGCGTCCATCGCTTTGGACCAAAAATCCTGCATTGTGCCTCTGTGCTCTCCTGCCGGGCAGGCGCGTGTGGCCCCATTGGGGTGGCCGCCTCAATCATCACGGGTTGATGGTGGATGGGGCATTGCCACAACCACAACACCCCATGGTACTCGGGAACGGTGCCGGTCTCAATGGATAGAAGAACGCAACGCGCGCGTTATATCGGTCATTTA